>CAJKNS010000042.1 GCA_905201305.1 uncultured Eubacteriales bacterium | reverse complement strand
CGCGGGCATACTATGTGTATGTCAAGAAAATTGGGCGCATTTCCGGCGGAAAGGATCGGCTGCAGCCCGCAGACACATTTGCGCGGTGTTGCCTTAAAAATGCGTGAAATCGAACATACGATTTCACAGAAAGCCCCTGGGACCGGTTGCAGCCCAATTCAATCCATGGTAAGATGGACGAACAGATTTATGCCGGCATACCAAGCATCGGAGGTGTTTCCCATGTACCTTTCAGAACGTCTGCTCCAAAGCTGCCTTACTCCAAATGTGGAGAATGCGCCAATCGATGAATGGATTTCCTGCCTGCGCATTGGCTCCTGCTTTGACCGCGCAATCCACACCGATCCCCATACAGACCGCTCCGCCGTGGATGTGCTGTGCCGGGAACGCTTTCTGCGTCCCGATGACGCTGCCATACTGATCCACATTTTATTTCTCCCCACCAAGGGACTGGAGCTGCCCATGGATCTCTCCAGGGAACGACTGGAGCAACTGCTGGAGTGCCAGCGACTGTTTCAGCTGCTTTGCAGCGCCCATCTGTTTCTTGATACCGGACGGCTGCTGGTCCTGCTGCACCATCGCCGCGACATCTCCGTCCAGCAAGCGGAGCTGCACCAAATCCTGACGCTTCTATTGCGCCGAATTCCGGATGTGGATCGTATTGTCGTCAGCGAATGGAAGGAAAACTGCGTGGACTTCTTCCATGCCTATAATTCCATCATTCGCTTTGAGGAATATCAGAGCTTCATCCAAACCCCGGCTCGGATTCAATATGTGGAGCAGGACGCCCAAATGGCAATCCCCTTTGAGGAGCACAGCCACCATTTTGATTGTCTCAGCCGTGACATTGCTGCCGCAATGCTTCAGCCAACCTTTGACACTGGCTATTGGAGCGAGGAAACCGTGTCGCTGATTCTGGAATCGGCTGTTGGCTCTGTGGAAGCCCTGCATCGCTGCATTCAGATTTTTGTTTCCAGTCTGAGCCGCTATTTGGTGGAAAGCCGCGTTTTGGCGTCCAGAGATGTGGATCAGGGAGAGATGCTGGATGCGGTCATGCAGGCTGTGGACAATGCCCAAATGCTCAGGACCGCTGTAGACCGGCTGCTGCAATTGCTATACCGTCGGCACAAGACCTTTGATGACCGTGCCGGCGCCAAGCGGGTACGCGAGGTATGCCAGTACATCTCGGAGCATATCTCCGACTATGATTTGGGCGTTCCCATGCTGTCTCAATACTGCGGCATCAACCGCAACCTGTTGGCAGCGGATTTTAAAAAGTATACCGGTCGCTCCCTCTCCACCTACCTAATTGAAACCCGCGTCCAGTATGCAAAGCAGCTTATGATCCAGCATCCCGACTGGGGACTATCTGAAATTGCAGCCCGCTCTGGCTATGCCTCTCTCTCCACCATGTACCGGAACTTCCAAAAGGTTGCCGGCTGCTCTCCCGGCGACTTCCGCGACCTGACCAATGCCCAAATAACAGAATAACCCTATGGCAACACCGCACAAATGCGTCTGCGGATTCTGCCGAATCTTTTCCGCCAGAAATACGTTTGTAAAACCTTGAAATACACAAAGTATGTCTGCGGTTTTACACCTTTTTCTGACGAAAATCTCTCGTCAGACTCCGCAGACGCATTTGTGCGGTATTGCCCTTGACATTTTCCCCTGGTCATTTATGATGAAAGAGAGGTGATTTTCATGCACCGGCGCTGAACTGCATGTTGAAACCGGCGAATGCATGGTGGTCGGCGGCACCGTCAACGGTCAGCCCCTTCCGGCAGTCAATCAACGTACCGGCATTGTGGATTTGGGCAGTCTGGTGCATTCCGGCGAAAACAGTCTGGAGATCACCATCGCCACCACCCTGATTAACCGGCTGAGAATTGCCCATCCGCTGTTCGACGGCAAAGGCGGCATGCCCGCACCTCCTGCACCCGATCAGGCAGCAGACGGCGAAGCCCCTGCCATGGGCAATCCCGAGGATGATGATTATGAGCTTCCTTCCGCACCCATGGATATGCCCACACCCCATTCCGGTGCTACCCATTATGGACTTCTGACGGCAGAGCTTCGTCCCTACCGCTAATCCCATAGATCACCAAATCCCCGCTGAGAACACTCAGCGGGGATCGTTTTGCGCTATTTACTTGGCGTATTCCACAGCCTTGGTTTCGCGGATCAGGTTGACCTTGATCTGACCGGGATACTCCAGCTCGTTTTCGATCTTCTTGGCAATATCCCGTGCCAGGATAATCATGTTGTCCTCGGTAACCTCCTCGGGCTTGACCATGATCCGGACCTCGCGGCCCGCCTGAATGGCATATGCCTTCTCAACGCCGGGAAAGGAGCTGGTCAATTCCTCCAGCTTCTCCAGACGCTTTACATAGTTCTCAACGTTCTCACGCCGGGCACCGGGACGCGCTGCCGAAATGGCGTCTGCTGCCTGAACCAGGCATGCAATGACGGTCTGGGGCTCTACATCGCCGTGATGGGCTTCGATGGCATGGACAACCTGAGGGCTTTCCTTATACTTTTTCGCCAGCTCAACGCCCAGCTGCACATGGCTGCCTTCCATCTCATGATCCACGGATTTACCCAGATCATGGAGAAGACCTGCACGCTTTGCAATGGCAACGTCCTCACCCAGCTCCGCAGCCATCAGTCCGCAGAGATGTGCCACCTCAATGGAGTGGTTCAGGACATTCTGACCATAGCTGGTACGGTATTTCTGGCGACCCAGCAGCTTAATGAGCTCAGGATGCAGTCCGTGCACACCGGTTTCGAAGGTAGCACGCTCGCCCTCCTGCTTAATGGTCTGCTCCACCTCGCGGCGAGCCTTTTCCACCATGTTGTCAATGTGGGTGGGCTGAATACGACCGTCGGCAATCAGCTTTTCCAGTGCAATCCGTGCAATCTCCCGGCGAACCGGGTCAAAGCAGGACAGGGTAATTGCCTCGGGGGTATCGTCAATGATGAGATCAACACCGGTCTTTGTTTCCAGAGCACGGATGTTCCGTCCTTCACGACCAATGATTCGACCCTTCATCTCATCGTTGGGCAGCGCCACAACAGAGATGGTAGCCTCGGCGGTATGGTCGGCGGCACAGCGCTGAATGGCAGTGGCAATGATTTCTCTTGCCTTCTGCTCTGCCTCGTCCTTCAGCTGGGTCTGGACCTCTTTGATCTTCATGGCGGTTTCGTGGCGCACCTCGGATTCCACGTTTTCCAGCAAATATTCCTTTGCCTCATCGGTGGACATTCCGGAGATTTTCTCCAGCATTTCCAGCTGCGCACGCTTGATGTCGGAAACCTCCTCCTGGGTGGCTGCAACCTTGGCAAGCCGGCGGCTGAGTTCCTCATCCTTGCGCTCATACTGCTCTGTCTTGCGGTCCAGGGTCTCCTCCTTCTGCTGAATGCGGCGTTCCTGCTTCTGCAGCTCGGAGCGGCGATCCTTGACCTCCTTATCATACTCGGTACGGCTTCTGTGGATTTCCTCTTTTGCCTCGACCATCATCTCGCGCTTCTTGTTTTCCGCGCTTTTGATGGACTCGTTGATAATGCGCTTCGCCTCTTCTTCGGCGCTGCCAATCTCCTTTTCGGCAGTGCGCTTGCGGTAATTCACCGCCACGGGGAACATGATGCCTGCGCCCACCAGAAGTCCTACCAGAGTCAAAATAACTTTAATCAGCATTCTCTCATATACACCTCCTTATATTAAAATATTGAGAAAAAAGCAACGGGTATCTAACAGCTTGCAGGGGCAAGCCTGGCAGTTTCACCGTACTAATTCGCAATCTATATTGTATAGCCTTGGGGGGTGTATGTCAAGAAAATGAATAAAATGTTAAGAGATGCAGGATGCGCCGGTTCCCTCCCAAACAACATCTTGTGGTTTGTTCTCTTTCTTCCGATTGCGAAAAACGCCGGCAGCAAAGGGATTTTTCCCGCTGCCAGCGCCGTTTTATTCGTCCAGATAATCCCCCACGGGGCTCTGATTATACTGCTTTTTGATTTTCAATATTACGGAGCCGTCTGTCTGCCGCTCCTCCGAAAGAATCCGGTACCGTACGCCGCTGACATCCAGCCGCTTCCGATAAGCTGCCACCTCATCCTGTACCAAACGCTGTGCCAGCACAGGGTCCGTATCCTCCTTCAGCAGGAAATGCAGCGTTTGGCAGATGCATGCCGCCTTTACTCGTTTCATTCATCCACATCCTTTCAAAAATAAGCAGTGAAGCCGTTTGACCGCTCCACTGCTTATATTTTATCGGATATTTACGCTGTTTTCAAAGGCGATCCCGCACAAAATTCTGCCCCACGTACTTTGTGCAACCTGCGCATTCAGACCGCCTATACCCGCAGAACCAGCCGCGCAATATTAAAGTACAGCAGCATGGAAACCGAGTCCATAATGGTGGAAATCACCGGAGACGCCATAATGGCAGGGTCCACATGGATGAGCTTTGCCAGCATGGGCAGCAGGCTGCCGATGAACTTTGCAATGATGATAATCAGGAACAGCGACAGGGTGACCACAAGATTGGTTGCCAGCTCGCCGGGATAGGTGACCGCCAGCCGGGCAAAGTTTACAATGCACAGTGCAACACCGCAGAGCATGGCAACACGCAGCTCTTTAAACGCCACCCGGAACGCATCCTTCAGCTGGATATCGCCCACGGACATACCGCGGATAATCAGCGTGCTTGCCTGGGCGCCTGCATTACCGGCGGTACCGGTGAGCATGGGCATACAGGTCACCAGCAGTGGAAATGCCACAAATGCAGCCTCATAATGGGTGAGAATGCTGCCGGTAAACATGGCGGAAATCATCAGGAACATCAGCCAGACGATTCTGTTTTTCGCCAGGGTAAACACGCTGGTTTTGAGGTAGGGATGATCGGAGGGGGCAATTGCCGCCATCTTCTCCATATCCTCCGTTGCCTCTTCCTCGATGACGTCCATCACGTCGTCGGCGGTGATGATGCCCACCAGACGGTTTTCCTTGTCCACCACGGGCATTGCCAGGAAGTCGTACTTCATCATGGTCTGGGCGGAGGTTTCCTTATCATCCAGGGTAGACGCCGTGATGATATCCGTCTCCATAATGTCCTCAATGAGGGTATCATCGGGACTCAGGAGCATTTCCTTGACGGTGACAACACCCTCCAGAATTCGCTTGTGGTTGGTCACATAGCAGGTGTAAATCTGCTCGGACTCCTCCCCGCGCTTCCGGATCCGGTCAATCGCCTGGACTACGGTCATATCCTTATGGAGGTCCAAAAACTCCGCCGTCATAATGCTGCCGGTGGAATCCTCTGGGTATTTGAGGAATTGATTGATGAGCTTTCGGGTGTCGGGCTTGGCATTTTTCAGCACACGCTTGACCACCATTGCCGGCATTTCCTCCAGCATATCTACCGCATCATCCACAAACAGATCCTCGATGATGGGGCTCAGCTCCTGGTCGGTGATGGCGGAGATGATGTTCTGCTGGGTTTCCGGCTCCAGCTCCGCAAAAACGTCGCTTGCCTGGTCCTTGGGCAGGGTCCGGAAGCAGGTAATCTGCTGCAGCGGCGTCAGCTGCTCCATGAATTCCGCCACGTCCATCTCATTGGTGTCCGCAATGACCTCATGGAGCTTTGCAAACTGTTTGGTTTCCAGCAGCTCGTTCAGCTCGTCAATGAGCTGCCGGGTATCTAAGGTATTGTTCGACACAGGCTTTTCCTCCTACTCTTTTTCCGTGTAATAGGAGAAGTGTCAGAACAAAGAAGCATCAGTATCCCAATTTCTGCGCCATGGCGCGCAGAGTCCGAGACAAGCGGCACAAGGGAACTGTGTCCTCCGTCCCGGTACTTCGTCCGCTGATTTCCACTTGTCTCCCCCCCAATCTGTTGGAATCATATAAAATTAGCATAGCACGAAAGCCATCGAAAAGCAAGGCAATACCGCACAAATCGGCAAGAGAGTCTGACGAGAGCTTTTTCGTCAGAAGCCGCAGACGCATTTGCGCGGTGTTGCCGCAGGTTTTTCTGCCGATCCCGACAGCATTCGCCCATCGCCCCTTTACGGTTCTGCATTCTTCTGCTATACTGTTGCTATCTTTGCCATTGGGAGGGCTGTTTATGCCCCATCAAATGAACTCATCGGATTACACGCCCCAGCAGCTGACCGGGCGTCGGATGCTGCGCGGCATTCTCATTGCTCTTACGGTAATCACGCTGCTAAATCTATTGCTTACGGCATCCCTTGCGGGACTGATTGGCGGCATCATCCTGCTGATTATGGTTTGGGGCATTCGCAAGGGCGACTATGGACTGCGAAAGGCGCTGGTGGTATTTCTTTTTGTCTATGCCGCGGTGAATCTGATCGTACTGCTGCTCTCTGCACTTTTTTCCTCCACTGCGCGGGTGCTTTCCATGGTCTGGCTGGGCATTTACAGTCTGGGACTGCTTGTCTGCGGGCTGCTGCTGCGCCGCTCGGAGATTCGTGCCTGGCTGGAAATTGCACCGCAGCCCACGGAGAAGGAGAAGAAAATCCACTTTTTCCACGGCGGATGGAGAGATTTATAACAATTGCATTCAAGATCAAAACGCGGCGCTGCATAGTTCGTGCAGCGCCGCATTTGCATATATATCGAAAAATCAGATTTCCATAATCACCGGCAGGATCATAGGATTCCGCTTGGTATGCTTATAGAGGTAGTTGGACAGCGCCGACTTAATGCTTGCCTTGATGGTTGCCCAGTCGGTAATATGCTGACTGATGCAGTCCTCCACCGCCTCGGTGGCAATCTCCTTGAGTTCCTCCATCAGGTCGCCGGACTCTTTCACATAGACAAAGCCGCGGGTGATGATGTCGGGACCGGAGATAATAGAGCCGTCCTCGCTGGACAGGTTGACCACCACCACAATCATGCCGTCCTGAGCCAGATGCTTCCGGTCGCGGAGCACCACGCTGCCCACATCACCAACACCCAGACCATCCACCAGCATCTTGCCCGCAGGCACAGTGCCGGTAATTTTGCAGGAATTCCGAGTCAGCTCAATGACCTTGCCGATATCGCTGACGATAATATGCTTGGGATCCATGCCCATCTCCTGCGCCAGACGGGCATGTCGCTTCAGATGCCGCTGCTCACCGTGGACAGGAATAAAGAACTTGGGCTTCAGCAGGGCATGCATGATCTTCAGCTCCTCCTGGCAGGCATGTCCGGATACATGGAGATCTGCCAGCTTATCGTAGACCACCTCAGCGCCCTTGCGATACAGCTCGTTAATCACAGCAGAAATGGTCTTCTCGTTTCCAGGAATGGCAGAAGCCGAAATCAGCACCCGGTCGCCGGGTCCGATTTCCACCTGACGGTGTCCGGAGAATGCCATCCGGTACAGAGCAGACATATTCTCGCCCTGGGAGCCGGTGGTGATAATCACGGTCTTCTCCTTGGGCAGACTCTTGGTGGCATTGATATCCACCAGAGTGTTCTTGGGCACGTCCAGATACCCCAGCTCCATAGAAACCTTCAGAATATTCTCCATGCTCCGTCCGGTAACCGCAACCTTTCTGCCGTATTTGGCAGCCACGTTCAAAACGGTCTGAATCCGGTCCACATTGGAGGCAAAGGTGGTAACAATAATTCTCTGATCGCAGCCCTTGAACATGCTGTCAAAGGACCGGGACACCTTCCGCTCGGAGGGAGAGAAGCCCTCGCGCTCTACATTGGTGGAATCACACAGCATGGCAAGCACGCCCTTGTTGCCCAGTGCGCCGAACCGCGCCAGGTCAATGATGTTGCCGGTGATGGGGGTGGAATCGATCTTAAAATCACCGGTCATCACCACAACGCCCACGGGGGTGTGGATGGCAAATGCCACGGCATCGGCAATGGAATGGTTTACATGGATAAACTCCACCTTAAAGCAGCCAGCCTTGACCACCTCGCCTGCCTCATGGGTGACGATCTTGGTGGAATCCAGCAGCCCATGCTCCTCCAGCTTGATCTGTACCAGACCGGCGGTCAGCCGGGTGGTGTGAACCGGCGCATTCACCTGCTCCAGCACATAGGGCAGTCCGCCGATATGGTCTTCGTGGCCGTGGGTCAGGAAAAAGCCCCGCAGCTTCTGCTGGTTCTTCACCAGATAGGTGACGTCCGGAACCACCAGGTCTACGCCATACATATCGTCCTCAGGAAAGCCCAGACCGCAGTCCACCACGATCATGTCCGCACCGTATTCCAGTACGGTGATGTTTTTACCGATCTCGTTCAGACCGCCCAGAGAAATAATCTTCAATTTTTCAGCCAAAATTTATCACTACTCCATTTCATTCGCCTTCGGCGGCTGTGCCGAAGTGCGCATCAGTTTACGTAATATGCCCAAAAAGGCAACACCGAACGAGAGCATCCCCCAAAGGGACACTCAAATTGCTTATGAACAGGAATGTGGGCAAATGGAGGCGCATTCCGGCTGCTGACCCTGTACCGTCAGCTTCGCCTTTGAAAGCAGCGTCCAGCCGCCCGGATATATGAAATATTGTACTTCCGTACATAATGCACATAGCAAAGATCCATCCGGTTTTTCTTCCGGCGGATCTGTTTACGGTTTATTATAGCACAGTCAGGATAAAAAGTATACATGAATTTTTATGTTCCCGGGTATCCGTCCCCAAACCGGCGCATTTCCGGGAAAAAAGTAGGGAAGGCACCGGATTCCACTTGAGTTTCGATATGGCTTTATGCTATAATAATGGAATCGTAGGCTGGTTTTTTTGTCCATCCGGCGAAAGGAGCTGCTGCTGCTTGAATAAAAAACTATCCCGACTGTTTTCCACCAATCTCGCGGTATACTTTTCCGTGATGGTACTGTTCTGTCTGGTATCCTGGTGCCAGCAGAATTTTGTGCTGGCAGTGGTGGAGAGCATCGTGACTGTTGGGCTATTTATATATTACAGGATTCGTTCTGCCCGCCGGAAGCGGGACATTGCCCAGTATTTGCAGGACGCCAGCATATCTGTAGACTCCGTTTCCAACGAGGAAATGAGCATTCCGGTTCCGGCATTGATCCTCAACATGTCCGATCAGGAGATTATGTGGTGCAACGATGCATTCATGCAGCTCTCCGGCGCATCCGACAGTCTGTTTGAGGTCAGCCTCAGTGAGATTTTCCCGGAGCTTTCCACCGATTGGCTCACCGAAGGAAAAGCCGAATGCCCCCAGGAGGCGGTCCGGGATAATTGCCGCTATCGGGTCTACGGTGATTTCATCCGTTCTCAGGACGATTCCGGCGGATATCTCGCTGCCATGCTCTATTTTATCGACATTACGGAGCTGGCAAACACCCGGGACGAATATGAGCTGAGCCGTCCGGTGGTCAGCATCATCCTGGTGGATAACTACGATGAGCTCACCTCCAACCTGCCGGATAAATCCATCTCCAATCTCTCCGCGCAGCTGGACGATGCCATCACCGGCTGGACCTCGGATTCCACCGGCATTCTCCGCCGTCTGGAGCGCAACCGTTATCTCTATATCTTTGAACAGCGGGAGCTGCCCCAGTATATTGAGGGGAAGTTTTCCATTCTCGACACTGTGCGGGATATCACCAACGATTTTGGCACCCCCGCTACCCTGAGCATCGGCATCGGCAAGGACGGCGCCAATTTGCAGGAAAGCTACGACTTTGCCTCGCTGTGCATTGAAATGTCCCTGAGCCGCGGCGGCGATCAGGCGGTCATTAAGGACCGCTACAACTTCTCCTTCTACGGCGGCAAAGCCAAGGAAGCCGAACGCCGCACCAAGGTAAAATCCCGTGTTATGGCAGGCGCTTTGCAGGAGCTCATGACCCAGTCCTCCAATGTACTGATTATGGGGCACAAAAACGCTGATATCGACGCGGTAGGCGCTGCGGTGGGCGTCATGTGCCTGTGCCGCAAGTTTGATTGCCCCGCGAAAATCGTCATTGACCTGCAGAATAACGCCTCCAAGGCGCTGCTGAAAAAGCTCCGGTCGGTTCCGCAGTATCAGGACTGCTTTATCGCCCCGCAGGACGCCGTGGTGGAGCTGGACGAGGATTCCCTGCTGGTAGTAGTGGACACCAACCGTCCCGATCAGGTGGAGTCCAAAGAGCTGCTCTCCAATGCGGGTCGGGTCGCCGTAATCGACCATCATCGCCGTGCTGCCGACTATATTGAAGGAGCGCTGCTGAACTTCCACGAGCCCTATGCCTCCTCCGCCTGCGAGCTGGTCACTGAGCTGGTCCAGTATCTCACGGATCGGGAGGACGTGCTGCCGGTGGAAACGCTTTCGCTGCTGGCAGGCATTGTGCTGGACACCAAGAATTTCTCCGTCCGCACCGGCGCCCGTACCTTTGAGGCGGCTGCCTGGCTCCGGAAAAACGGAGCCGATACCGTGGCAGTGAAGCTGCTGTTCCAGAACGATCTCCATGCCACCCTGGACCGCTATCAGATCATTCAGCATGCGGAGCTGTATCGGGGCAACATCGCCCTGTGCTGTCTGGACTATACCTCAGACCGCATCATTGCCGCGCAGGCTGCCGACGAGCTCTTAAATATTTCCGGCATTGAAGCGTCCTTTGTATTCTACCCCGACAGGGACCGCGTGATCTGCTCTGCCCGCTCCATTGGCGAGGCAAATGTACAGATGATTCTGGAGCCTTTGGGCGGCGGCGGCAACCAGGCTACCGCCGGTGCACAGATCTCCGGCATGACCCCGGAGCAGGTGCGCGATGCCCTCAAGCAATCCATTGACCAGTTTTTCAGCGACACCTAAGCGGTATTACCTTGAATCTATTATGCTTTGGTGCGCTTCCATATCAGGCGTTTCGCTTTGCAGAAACTGCCTACCATTGAAAGGAGTATTCTCATGAAAGTGATCTTATTACAGGACATCCGCGGAAAAGGCAAAAAGGGTCAGATGATCGAAGCATCCGACGGCTATGCACGGAACTATCTGCTGCCCCGGAAGATGGCAGTAGAAGCCACCGCCGACAATGTCAACACCATGAAAATGAACGACAAGGCAAAGGCAGAGCAGGCTGCCCGTGAAAAGGCGCAGGCGCAGGAAATTGCCGAAAAGCTCAAGGACATCACCGTGGAGATCAAGGCAAAGTCCGGCAACGGCGGTCGCCTGTTCGGCTCCATCACCTCTCAGGAGGTTTCCGATGCCCTGAAAAAGCAGGCAGGCATCTCCGTGGACAAGAAGAAGATTGTTCAGGACGAGCCCATTAAGTCCTTTGGTGACTTCACACTGAAGGCAAAGCTCGGCTACGAAATTGTAGCCACCATTTCCGTTCATGTCAGCGAAGGCTAAGCCCTCGCCTGGAACGCAGTATATTACGGCAGCGGCGCACAATCATCCGCAACCACTGTGCGGCGCTGCCGCTATTTCGCCCAGGAGGTGATGACCCATGGATGAACTGCTGACACGGCAGCTGCCCCATTCTCTGGAGGCAGAGCAAGCGGTAATCGGCTCCATGCTCATCGACCCCAGCTGTATCGCGGATATGCTGGAGCTGGTAAAGCCCGATGACTTCTACCTACAACAGAATAAAGACATTTTCACCACCATCTACACCATGTTCAACTACTCCATGGACATCGACCCCGTTACGGTCATGGACCAGATGAAGCAGTCCGGTGTATATGACGAGGAAAAGACTCGGGATTACCTGCTGCAAATTCTGGACATTACCCCCACCGCTGCCAATGCCAAGCAGTACGCGCAGATTGTAGCGGACAAATCCCTGCTCCGTCAGATTGCCCAGGCGGCAAAGGACATCAGTGAGATCGTCTCGGAGGAAGTCGGCTCCGCCCAAAGCATTATGGACGCTGCCGAGCAGAAAATTTATGCCATCCGAAACGGTCGCAGCAATCAGGATCTGGAGCACATCGGCACCATTCTTCTGAATGTCTACGATCAGCTGGCAGAACGCGCCCGGTCCGACAGTGCCATTCCCGGTCTGTCCACCGGTCTTCGGGATCTGGACGCCAAGATCAACGGTTTGAACAAGTCGGACCTCCTGCTGATTGCCGCCCGTCCCGGTATGGGTAAGACCTCCATTGCCCTGAACATTGCTCTGGCGGTTGCCAAGCAGACCGACAAAGCGGTGGTCATGTTTTCTTTGGAAATGAGTAAGGAGCAGCTTGCCTCCCGCCTTCTGTCCAACGAGAGCTTTGTGGACAGTCAGCTGCTGCTCACCGGCAAGCTTTCGGAGGAAGAGTGGGGCAAGCTGGGTACCGCCGCCTCGGCACTGAGCCAGACGGATATCCGAGTGGATGATAACCCCTCCATTACCGTCACCGAAATGAACGCAAAGTGCCGCCGGATTGACAATCTGGGGCTGGTCATCATCGACTACCTACAGCTCATGACCTCTGCCACCGGCAAGGTCAGCGATAACCGCGTGACTGCCGTGGGCGAAATCTCCCGTGCCCTGAAAATCATGGCAAAGGAGCTGAACGTCCCGGTTATCTGCCTGAGCCAGCTGAGCCGTGCCAACGAAAGCCGCGCCGATAAGCGCCCCATGCTTTCCGACCTGCGCGAATCCGGTTCTATCGAGCAGGACGCCGACGAGGTTCTGTTTCTCTATCGTGACGACTATTATAATCCAGATACCGAAGAAAAGAACGTGGCAGAATGCATTGTGGCAAAGAACCGTCATGGCGAAACCGGCACCGTAAAGCTCCAGTGGCTGCCCCAGTACACCACCTTCTCTGACCGGGAGTGGAAGCACAGTGAACCGTAACATTCTTGATTTCATCCGCAGCTACCATATGATTTCTCCCGGAGATCATGTGATCTGTGCGGTTTCCGGAGGCAAGGATTCCATGGCGCTGCTGCATCTGATGCTGGAGCTCCAGGATACGCTGTCCATTACCGTCTCTGCCGCGCACTTTAATCACCAGCTCCGCGGCGCAGAGTCTCAGCGAGACGCGGATTTTGTCGCGGCGCATTGTAGCCGTCTGCACATTTCCCTGTTTCGGGGACAGGGCGACGTTGCTGCCTATGCCGCAGCGCACGGAATTGGCACGGAGGAAGCCGCACGCATTCTGCGATATGACTTTTTCGCTTCCCTGTCTCCGGACGCAAAAATCGCCACTGCCCATCATGCCCAAGACAATCTGGAAACCATGCTGCTGAGCTACGGCTGCCCCATCAACAAGAAGAT
>CAJKNS010000041.1 GCA_905201305.1 uncultured Eubacteriales bacterium | reverse complement strand
CTGTGGTTTCCTGGGCTGCTGCCGAAGTAGAATCGGACGCCGGGGCTGCACTGGAGCTGTCGGTTCCGCCGCAGCCTGCCAATATGCCAACCAGCATCAGCGCCGAAAGCAGCAGGGCAATGATCTTTTTCATATTTCTTCACCTTCCTGGGTCAAAATGATGAAAATATTATATAAAGCGCCCAAGAATCGGGTCAAGTAACAAAAATCCCGCATTCCTAAATCCGCAAAAAATGAAACCTCATATGATTTTTTGAAACTCACCCTTCAAACCGGTCCCCCTGCACCGCATTCCACATCCGCAGCCGGTGGTCAATGCCCCCCAGCACGGAGATTTTATCCCGGCTCCACAGGGGCGCCAGTAAATAGCGCCGGTCCCCGTCTCCGGTGAGCCGTTCCATCACCGTCTCCGGCGGAAGCCGGCGAATTTGTGCGGCAGTGACATCAATATAAGCCTGCTTTTCCATGGGGATGTAGTCTCCTCTGCGCCATTCCTCTGCCAGCGCGGTACCCTCGGTCACATGGAGCAGATGGATTTTCACGCCGCCGGGTCGAAGCTGCCCCAGCACCCGTGCAGATTCCAGCATATCCTCCGCTGTTTCCCCCGGCAGTCCGTTGATGAGATGAACGCAGGTGCGAATGCCCTGTTTTTGAAGCGCCCGATAGCCGCCGAGAAATTCCTCGAAGCTGTGCCCCCGATGAATCCGCGCCGCCGTTTCGTCATGCACCGTTTGCAGTCCCAGCTCCACGGTGAGATCGGTCTGACGGTTCAATCGGCTCAGTGCCTCCAGTACCGGCGGCTCCAGGCAGTCACAGCGGGTGGCAACGCTGATGCCGCAGACTGCATCCTTGTTCAGCGCCGCCTGCCAGCCTTGCTCCAGCCGGTCAAGGGGACCATAGGTGTTGGTGCCCGCTTGAAAATAGGCGATGATTTTGGCATCCGGATATTTGCCGTGAATCCGTTTGGTTTCCCGCTCCAGCTGCCCGGAAATATCTCCGGTGCCTGCAAAATAGTGGGACCCGCCCTGGCAAAAGGTGCAACCGCCATATGCCCTGGTGCCGTCGCGGTTGGGACAAGTGCAGCCTGCGTCCAATGACGCCTTCATCACCCGCGCTCCATAGCGGCTTTTGTTGTAGTGATAAAGGGAGTGGTAGCGCTTATGATCGGAGGGGTTTGGGAACATCATACGATCCTTCCTTCTAAAAAGCCGCCGCAGAACCTCGGCTCTGCGGCGGCAATTCTGCAATTGTTATCTTCTTCGTCTTGCCCGGAGCTTTTCCACCTGGAAGTGTGCCACCTGATCCTCCCGGCTGTTGTAGATCTTCGCAGCCAGATAGGCAATGCCGCCGGAAATGAGATAGGTCACAACGTCCTTCACATAGGTATTGTCCAGCACGCCGGCGCTCATCAGCCCATCGGGCAGCATGGCGATAAACTGCATCACCGGCACTGCAAGCAGGCACCAGCGGCTCTTATCCTCCCGGATTCCATACCACACCAGCACGGAGAACGCAATCTCACGCACCAAGAAGAACACCCGGTTCACCGCGGTCATGATGTACTGCCAGCCGTTCTGCCCGGCAATGGACAGCAGCAGGTCATATGCCTCCTGGCTGCCCTGATCGGTGCTGGCAAAAAAGCTCTCTGCACCCACGCTCAGGAACTGATTCACCGTGGAATAGCAGCTGAAATAATACGCCGCGCAGGTGAGAAGATACAGTCCCCCAAAGCCCAGACCGAAGCCGATGGCAGCATCCGCGCCGTCAAACCGGTTGGACAGCACATATTTCATGGACAAAAACCGAATAATCTCCCGTCCTGCCACCACCGACAGCGTCAGATAGAGGGCATAGACCATCCCCGACTGCGGCACCTGCATGCTGACCCCCGCCATGGAGAACACATTCTCCAGCAGCAGCACCAGCACATAGGAAAACACACCCAGAATCACCTGGGACATCTGAATCCGGGTGCGAACCGTGTACCATGCCACAAAGACTGCCACCAGGCAAATGCCCGCCGTAATCAGCAGCGATGTGGCGGTAAAGCCCTCAATCCCGGAAAGCGCTTGAAAATCCATAGACGTCCTTTCTCGTTACCCATTGGATGAAGAAAATCCGCCCCAAAATACCCATTGTATTCTGGGGCGGCATTCTATTTTACTTACTTGCGGTTGAAAATCCGGAAGATATCGTCGATATCGGGATCATTCTTGGGCTTTTCCTCTGCCTTTGCCTTTTCCTCGGCAGTGGTGTAAGCGCCGCCCTGGTCGCCGTTAAAGCCGGTGGCAATAACGGTCACCCGCAGTGCATCCTCCAGCGTCTCGTCGAAGGTAGCGCCGAAGATGATGTTGGCATCGGGGTTCACTGCCTCGTTGACAATGTTGGCAGCGGTCTCCACATCCTCCAGCTCCATATCGGGGGAACCGGTGATGTTGATGAGCACGCCGGTGGCGCCGTTGATGGAGGTCTCCAGCAGCGGAGAGGATACGGCGATCATGGCAGCAGCCTGCGCCTTGTCCTTGCCGGTAGCGACGCCAACACCCATGTGTGCCCGACCTGCATTGCGCATGACGGCGGAAACATCGGCAAAGTCCTGGTTGATCATGACGTTATCGGAATAGCCCACCAGCTCGGAAATGGAGCTGACTGCCTGCTTGAGCACATCGTCGGCAATGCCAAAGGCATTGACGAAGGTGATTTTCTGATCGGTAACGTACTTCAGCCGGTCATTGGGGATGATAATCAGGGAATCCACCTTGTCGGACAGAGCGGCAATGCCGTCCTCTGCCTGCGCCATACGGCGGGCGCCCTCAAACTTAAAGGGCTTGGTGACAACACCAACGGTCAGCGCACCGGTCTCCCGGGCGATGTCGGCAATAATGGGAGCTGCGCCGGTGCCGGTGCCGCCGCCCATGCCTGCGGTGATGAACACCATGTCGGTGTTCTCCAGCATCTTGGCAATGGCTGCGCGGCTCTCTTCTGCGGACTTCTTTCCGATTTCGGGCTTGGAGCCGGCGCCCATGCCGCCGGTGAGCTTTTCGCCGATCTGAACCTTTTCGGCAGCCTTGGACTTGTTGAGGTCCTGACGGTCGGTATTCACTGCAATAAAATCAACGCCCTGTACACCGGCCTCGATCATGCGGTTGACAACATTGTTGCCCGCGCCGCCAACGCCGATGACTTTAATGGCGACAACTCTCTCGGGATAGGATTCGCTCATAAGTTAATTCCTCCTAAGTACTTATATTCTGCGCATTTTGCGCCTCAAATGGCTACTTTGCTTTTATTTTATCGCGAAAGCACACTAAGGTCAATAGAAATTTTACGGATTTTCCGCAATTTTATGTCAATGGGTGAAACACAGCCTGCTCGCCGGAGGAAAAGCTGAGATCCAGGATCCCGCGCTTTCCGGCAGTTAGCTGCTCCTGCACCGCCAGCAGATACCGGAGCTTATAGTCCCCATCGCTGCCGTCTCCCAGCCATACGGTCAAATCGCTGCCGTATTGCAGTGTGATATTGGACGGGTCTTCCAGATTGAGCTCCGATACGCTGCCCAGCAGTCCCGCATCGGATATGGCACCGATGAGCGCCAGGGCAGTTTCGCCGCTGAGCACATCCTCAAATTCCGCCTGCTTTCCCAGGGTTGGCAGGGTCAGACTGACGCCCTCGATCACCGGTATGCCGGACAGCTTGGGATCCTCTCTGGAATCCACCTCCTCCAGCAGCTTTCCGTCCTTTGTCATCAGCCAATAGGTGGAGAATTCCGACTTTGCAGCCATCACCGCCGTGCATTCCGATATTTCAAACCTTACGGTGCCCGGCATTTCCTTATAAACCCGCACCTCTTCAATATATGGCAGCTTCACCAGCAGTCGGCTTGCCGTTCTTGTTTTGTTCACGGCAATGAGGATATCCCCGCTGGTAATGCCGCTTGCCTCCGCCACCTCGTCGGCGGTATAGCGCACATTGCCGCTGACCTCAAAGCTCCTCACCCGAAAGAACACCAGGGAAAACAGCAGCACCACAGCCACTGCCACCAGCATTTTTGCCCAGGTGGGAAAGCCCCCCCGGTTCCATCCATGGGTTTGAGAGGTGCTCTGTGTGTCCATGACGCCACCTCCAATCTTTATTGTTTCATAAGCTCCAGCATGATATTCAAAATTCGCTCTGCGGAATCCGGCACTGCCAGCGCCTCCGCTGCCCGGCCCATTTTTTTCAGGGGATCGAAATCGGTGAGCAGCTTTTTTGCCGTATCATACAGCACATCGCCGCTGCATTCACTTTCCCGGAGCACCACGGCGCCGCCGCCGTGCTCAATAATTCGAGCGTTCTTTTCCTGATGGTTGTCAGTAACATTGGGGGACGGCACAAAAATCGCAGGCTTTCCTGCCGCCGCCACCTCGGCAATGGTTGCCGCACCGGCTCGACAGATTACCAAATCCGCCGCTGCCATCACCGTGGGCATATCATAGATAAACTCCCGCATATCAATGGCAGGGGTTTTCTCCAAATCCACCCCCTGCTCCTTCACATAGTCGGGCATCCATTTCCAGCCGTAGCTGCCTGCCGCGTGAATGTGCTGGAAGGGCAGTCCGTCCGTCACGTTTTTCGCCATAAACCGGGCGATCATCTTGTTCATTTCTCTTGCGCCCAAGGACCCCCAGAAGCTCACCACCACCGGACGGTCATCCAGTCCCAGCTGCTTCCGGGCTGCTTTTTTGTCGGTAAAGAAGAATTCACTGCGTACCGGCATGCCCACCACCCGAACCTGCTCCGGATGGGGATAATTCTTCCGGCTCTCCTCAAAGGACACCATCACCCGGTCCACCTGCTCCATGACCAATCGGGTAGTCAGACCGGGCACCGCGTTGGACTCATGGAGCGCCGTGGGAATCTGATGCTTTGCCCCCTGCCGCAGCATGGGATAGCTGGCATAGCCGCCGGTGCCCACGATCACGTCCGGCTGAAACTCCCGGATGATCCGATCCGCGCTTCTGCGGCTGCCGATCATATAGCCCAGAGATTTTACATTGTGGACAATCCCCCCCGGACTGAGCTTCCGCTGAAAATTGGAGATGCGGACCGTCTCCAGCCGAAATCCGGCGCGGGGCACCAGATCCGTCTCCATGCCGTCCTCCGCACCCACAAACAGGATGTTCGCCTCAGGATGGCGCTCCTTTAACAGATTTGCCACAGCCAGCGCCGGACTGATATGCCCGCCGGTACCGCCGCAAGTAAAAATCACGTTCATCGATCAAATCCCTCTTTTATCATGCACTTGTAAGCATGCCTTTTGAAAACAACCGAGACAATACCGCATGAACCGGCGTTGTCTCAAGACAGGAACCCCGCCGAGCATTGCCGGGAAGCCCCCAAAATAATACCCATCTCCCCCAGCTGAATCAGCAGCGCCGTGCCGCCGTAGCTGAAAAACGGGAGGGAAATTCCGGTGGAGGGCAGCAGATTCGTCACCACGCCGATGTTGAAAAACACCTGGAGCGCCGTCAGGGTGGTAATGCCAGCCACAGTCAGGGACAAAAACCGGTCCCGGATGTGCATGGAAATCCAGTAGCCCCGGAGAATCAGCAGCGCATAGAGCAGCAGAATTGCCGCTGCGCCGATGAGTCCCAGTTCCTCACAGGCAATGGAAAAGATATAGTCGTTGTGCTCCTCGGGCAGGTAGAGATATTTCTGGCGTCCCTGACCGAAGCCCAGCCCAAACAGTCCGCCGCTTCCAATGGCATAGAGGGACTGAATGATCTGATAGCCGTCGTCGGTGGGATCGGAAAAGGGGTCCTGCCAGGCGGTGATCCGGCTTGCCTCATAGCCCCCCGCGCCCAGAATCAGAATAAGCCCCAGCAGCATGGCGCAGCCGCCCAGGATAAACCAGCGGTATTTCACGCCGCCCAAAAACAGCATGGCGCCGGCGGTACAGGCGATAATGACAATGGCAGAGTTATGCGGCTCCAATCGCAGCAGCACTACAATCACCGCCAGAATTCCCGCAAAGGGCGCAATGCCCCAGCGGAACGTCTCCATTTTCTCGCCGAATCGGGCAATCATCGCCGCAAAGCTCAGGATCACTCCCAGCTTTGCCACCTCGGAGGGCTGGAACGAAATGCCCAGGCTCACCCATCGGGTCGCGCCGTTTTCCGACCTGCCGATGCCCGGTACAAACACGAGAATCAGAAACAGAATTGATGCGCCCAGCACCGGAAATGCCATTTTTCGAATCAGCTCCGGTCTGACCCGGCTGATTGCCAGCATGGCACCGGTTCCCACCAGCGCAAAAATCGCCTGACGCTTGAAATAATAAGCGCTGTCCCCGGATTCATAGAGGGCGCGGGCAAAGCTGGAGGAGTAGATCATCACAAGACCCAGCACCGTCAGCAGCAGGGTCAGAAGCAGCATGGGGAGATCGAGCATCTCCTGCTTTTCTACGTCCGGCAGCCGAGGCTTTCCCATACGCCCTCCTTATGGCATTAAAACCGGTTCATGACGCCCAGATAGGCAAGAATACAAAATACAACGGTGATGGAGGCAAACACCCCCACAATCTTTACCTCGCTCCAGCCGCACTTTTCAAAGTGATGGTGCAGGGGCGCCATTTTAAAGATGCGCTTGCCATGGCTCAGCTTGAAATATGTCACCTGAATGATATCGCTGAGGGTTTCGGCAATATAGATGATGCCCACCAGAATCAGAATCAGGGGCATATCCAGCGCATAGGCAAGACCGCAGACTGCGCCGCCCAAAAACAGTGAGCCCGTATCGCCCATAAACACCTTGGCAGGGTGGAAGTTATAGATCAGGAAGCCAAGCAGTCCGCCTACCAGCGCTGCCGCCAGCTGAGATGCGCCGATGTCCCCCCACTTCCAGGCAATCACCGCATAGAACACCATCACCGGAATGGTCACGGACGAGGAAAGCCCGTCCACGCCATCGGTGAGGTTGACTGCATTCACCGTGCCCACAATGATAAAGATGCTCAGCAGCAGATACAGCACCCAGGGAATGGTGATGTTCACATTGAAGAATGGGATGTACAGCTCGGAGCTCAGATGTCCGGTTCTCCGCAGTACCACCAGATACAGCGCCGCCGCAATCAGCTGAAGCAGCAGCTTTTGCAGCTCGGTAAGCCCCAGATTCCGCTTCTTCCGGACCTTGATAAAGTCGTCCAGAAAGCCGATGACGCCGAAAATCAGCGCAAACACATAGACGATCAGATAGGTATAATCTCCGCTGCGAATGCCGCCCAGTGCGGTGAGAATGCACACAAGGGCGCTACCGATGAACATCAGTCCGCCCATCACAGGGGTGCCCTGCTTGCTGTTGTGCCAGGTGGGACCCACCTCACGGATGCTCTGACCCACATGCAGCGCCCGCAGCGCCGGAATCAGGAACCGTCCTCCAATCGCCGCAAGCACAAAGGATACAACACAGGTAATCAAGCTTTGCATATTTCCAATCCTCCGTTTTTTCTAAATGGGAGCAGCCTGCTGCTCCTTGGCGCAACGCCGGAATCGCTCGGTAACTTGGGAAGCGCACGGCTCTCCCGTTTTGTTACTTTTCTTCCTCCATAAACGCCTTCAGGATGTTTTCCATATGCATCCCATGGCTGCCCTTAAACAGCAGCACGTCTCCGGGCTTTGCCCGGCTTTTCAGTACGTTCAAAAGCTCCTGCTGGCTCTCAAAATTCATGGCATTCCGCTGAGAAAGTCCGCCGGTAATGGCGCCCAGCACAGTCTTTTCCGACAGGGGACCATAGGTTAACAGCAGATCCGCCTTATAGACCGCCACCCGGCCAATCCGGTGGTGCTCGGCGCTGGCATGGTTGCCCAGCTCCAGCATATCCCCCAGCACCGCAATGCGCTTATAGTGGTCGCCGGTGCCGGAGGTGTCGCCCAATACCCGCAGCGCCGCCTCCGTGGACTCAGGACCGGCGTTATAGGTGTCGTCGATGATGGTGTAGCCATTCCACTGGAAGGTCTGCTGCCGCTGAGAGGTGTTCACATAGGTCGCCATGGCATCCTGAATTTCCTCTTCCGGTACATCATACAGCAGTGCAATGGAAATGGCGCCAATGGCATTGTGGACGTTATGGAGTCCGCTCACCGGCAGCGTCACCGGGAAATCGTGCCCCAGTCCCACAATCCGGAACTGGCTGCATCCTTCCTTCAGCTCAATATCCACGCCCCGCACGTCACAGTCGGGGTTCTCGATGCCAAAGTACATGGTTTTGCACACCGGATGCTCCCGGAGATTCCACAAAAGCGGTTCATCGCCGTTGAACATGGCGGTGCCGCCGGGATGCAGTCCCTCCAGAATCTCCAGCTTCGCCTTGAGGATGCCCTCCCGGGAGCCGAGATTTTCAATATGCATACTGCCGATGTTGGTAATCAGCACCGTATCCGGGCGACCAATGGCAGTGAGCTGGCGCATTTCGCCAAAATGGTTCATGCCCATCTCCAGCACCAGCATTTCGCAGTCCGGATCGCTCTTGCCGATGGTCACCGGCAGTCCGATGTCGTTGTTATAGTTCTTCACGGTGCCGCAGGTGTGGTATTTTCTTGCCAGCAGGGCGCAGATCATGGTACGGGTGGTGGTTTTTCCCACGCTGCCCGTAATGGCCACGGTTTTGCAGCCGATGGTTTCTTTATAAGCTGCCGCCACATCCCGCAGTGCCTTTCTGGTATCCTCCACAATCACCTGTGGGAAATCCAGGTCCAGCGGATGGGTGCATACCGCTGCCAGCGCGCCGTTATCTCTGGCTGCCGGAACATACCGGTGTCCGTCCGCCTGCCCTTCCAATGCGAAGAACAGCGTGCCCGGCTCCGCCTCTCTGGAATCATGGCAGAGGCTGGGGATCTCAATGTTCTCCCCCTTGGGGGCCACAGTGCCGCCGCACCACTGTGCCACCTGCTTCAGCGTTGTCGCTCTCATGGCTCACATTCCCTTCTCTTCCCGGAGATGGGCGGCAACTTCCTCCCGCTCGTCCAGGTGTGTTTTTTCCGTGCCAAGAATCTGATAGGTTTCATGCCCCTTGCCGCAGAGCACAATGATGTCGTCCTTCCCAGCAAGGTCCATTGCCATGCGGATCGCCTTCCGGCGGTTTTCCTCCACCAGACAATTTTTCTTGTCCGGAATCCCCGCCAGAATCATGTCGATGATTTTATTTGGGTCCTCGGTTCTGGGGTTATCGGAGGTGATAATGGCGATATCGGAAAGCCGCGCGCCGATTTCGCCCATAATGGGACGCTTGGTGTTGTCCCGGTCGCCGCCGCAGCCGAACACCGAAATCAGCCGTCCCTTGCAGAAGCCCCTGACCGAGGACAGGACGTTTTGAAGGCCGTCAGGCGCATGGGCATAATCAATGAGAACCGTATAGTCCTTGCCGGGGGTGGGCACCACTTCCACTCTGCCCTTTACGCCCTTTGCGGTTTCCAGCGCACGGACTGCCTGCTCCAGAGGTACACCCAGGGCAATGGCTGCCCCCAGAACCCCTAGGGCATTATAGACCGTAAACTTGCCTGGAATGCCCAGACGCAGACTTGCCTGCTCCTGACCGTACCGGGCGGTAAACTCCACGCCGTCGGAATGGAGCACCGGATGCTCTGCCCACAGGTCATCCTCCGGCTTCTCGCCAAAGGTCATGGACCGGCAGGTGGCGGTTTCCAGAATCTTCTCGGTGGCAGCATCGTCGCCGTTGAATACGCCGATGTCGCAGCGCCGGAACAAAATCGCCTTTGCCTTCCGGTATTCCTCCATGGTCTTGTGGAAATCCAGATGGTCCTGGGTCAGGTTGGTGAAAACGCCCACCTTGAAATGAATGCCTGCCACCCGGTCCAGCACCAGAGAGTGGGAGGATACCTCCATGACCACATGGGTGCAGCCTGCCTGCACCATCTCATGAAACAGCTTTTGCAGCTCAAAGGACTCCGGCGTGGTGCGCTCGGTTTCGATGATCTCGTCGCCCACCATGTTCTGGATGGTACCGATGAGCCCCACCTTTGCATTCAGGGTCTTCTCCAGCACGGTTTTCAGGAGATAGGTGCTGGAGGTTTTGCCGTTGGTGCCGGTGATGCCCACAAAGGTCATTTTATCCGCAGGGTGGTCAAAGAAGTTGGCGGACGCCAGCGCCATGGCATACCGGGAGTTTTCCACCAGCACATAGGGAATATCGCACTCCGGCGCCCGTTCACACAGGATTGCCGCCGCGCCCTTTTCCACTGCCATGGGGATAAACCTGTGTCCGTCTGCGGCATAGCCCGTTACCGCCACAAACAGATCTCCGGGCTGAACCTGACGGGAATCGTAGCGGATGCCGGTAATCTCCAGGGTATCCGCTGCATTGCCGCCCACAACCGGGATGCCCGCCATTATTTCCTTGAGTTTCATTTCTGTCCACTCCTTATACTTTAGTCTCTGGCGCTGAGATCGGAGAATTCCACCTCCACCACAGTGCCCTGTTCCACCGTCTCCCCTGCTTCGGGAGACTGCCGGGCTGCCAGAATGGTGTTCTGACCGCCCACGGCTCCAATAATCTTCATATAAAGTCCTGCATCGGTGAGCAGCTTGCCGGCTGCTTCCGCATCCTTGCCTGTCACATCCGGCACGGTCACCGCAGTGTCGTCCGGCTCCTGATCCAAATACAGCACCGTTTCGCTACCGCCGGGAATCACTGCGCCCCCGGCTGGAACCTGCGCCGTTACCGTTTCGCCTGTGCCCACCGTCCGGCAGCTCAGGTTTTTCTCCTTCAGCTGCGCCTTTGCATCGCTGAGGGACTGACCGGTTACCTCCGGCATGGAAACATCCTCCAGCTGCGCCTCCTCCTCGGAATAATCCGGCTGAATGCCCAGATACGGGAGAATATCCGCCAGAACATTTCGGACGGTAGGCGCGCCCATCTGACCGCCGGAGATATAGTAGCCGGTTTCCCGGGACGGGGTATCCAGCGCCACCAGGCAGATATACTGAGGGTGATCCATGGGCGCAATGCCCACAAAGGATACGATCTTATCCTGCACCGGATTGCCTTCCTCATCGAATACGTCGATTTTCTCCGACGTACCGGTTTTACCGCCGATGCGATAGCCGGCAATCTGGGCATTCTTTGCGGTTCCCTGGGATACCACGGATTCCAGCAGCTGGCACATGGTCTGGGAGGTTTCCTGACTGATGACCTGACGGAGCACCGTCCGTCCCTTTGTCTCCAGCACCTCGCCCTCCGGCGAAAGCACCTGATGGACCACATGGGGCTCCAGCACATAGCCGCCGTTGACCACGGCTGCAATGGCGCGCACCAGCTGAAGCGGCGTAATTTTAAAGGTCTGTCCAAAGGCAGCCGAGGAAAGGGAGGCATAGCTGTCGGGATTGGCAAGGGTAGCTTCATCAAAGAAGATGCCGCTGGCTTCGCCCCCCAGCTCAATGCCGGTTTTCTCCGTCAGACCGAACTTATGGACATATTCATAGAGCTTTTCGCCCCCAAGCCGAATGCCGATGTTGGCAAACGCCACGTTGCAGGAATTTTGCAGGGCCTCGGCAGTGCTCTGCTGCCCATGACCCGCAGACCGCCAGCAATGCAGCGCCTTGGTGCGCCCTTTGATGGTGGTGCTGCCGCTGCAATAGAAGCTGTCGGACAGGCTCACCGCCCCCTCCTCCAGCGCCGACGCCAGGGTAATGCTCTTAAAGGTGGAGCCGGGCTCATAGCCGTCGGAAATCACCCGATTGCGCCACTGGGTCAGCCGGGCATTGGCAACGGCGGTGTTATAGGCAGACAGCATCTGCTCCTGCAGCTGCCCGGATTCCTCCATGGCTTTCTGATACTGCTGCTCCAGTTCCTCCGCGGTTTTGGTGTCATAAATCACCGCATAGTTGTTGGGATCATAGCTCCCCAGAGTTGCCATGGCAAGAATATCTCCGGAGTTCACGTCCATCACCACGCCGAATGCGCCGTTTTGAACATCGTATTGGGTGATCGCCTCCTGCATATGCTTTTCCAGCATCTCCTGCACCGTCTGGTCGATGGTCAGCACCACGTCGCAGCCGTTGACGGAGTCCGCATACTGCTCAAAGTGGAACTGCATTTGCGTGCCATAATTGCCCTTGGCGGTGGCAATGGAGCCGGTGGAACCGGTGAGGGTTTGGTTTTCCGCCGCTTCGATGCCGTCAAGTCCCGTGTTGTCGCTGCCCACAAAGCCCAGAACCTGAGCTGCCAGGGTGCCATAGGGATAATACCGGCGGGTATCCGGCTCCAGATAGACGCCGGTGATCTTCTCTTCACTCAAATAGGCGCGGACCGATGCCGCTTCCTCCAGCTCTACCTTTCGCTTGACGATCTGATAGCGATAGCTGGTGTCCTCCATAAGCTTCCGGATTTTCTCCCCGCTGACATTTAAAAGGGACGACAGCTTGTCCGCAATGGCGTCAAGATTCTGTCCGGACAGACTCAGCTCGTTGGGGTCAATGCAGACATTTTCCACATCGGCGCTCATGGCAAGCACATTCATGTTCCGGTCATAGACGGTGCCTCGGGCTGGGGTCACCTTGCTGATTCGGGTCTGATTGTCCGCCGCCAGCTGGCTGAGGGTATCATACTGGATAATTTGCAGGCTCACCAGCCGCCAGAGCAGCGGAATAAACACCGCCACTCCAAACAACGCCATGAGCACTGCCGTTCGTTTCAGCACCGTCCGGTTGGAATCACCGGAAATGTGCGGCTTTGGAAGGGGACGTTTCAAGGGCAATGATCTCCTTTCCTGGAATCTCCCTTTCTACTATATGCCGTGGAACGTCCCGGTTATTCATGGGGTCTGGGCGCTGCGAACATGGAGAATGACAGCATCCTCCGGCTGTGGGCGAACCATCCCCAATTTTTCTGCTGTTTCCGCCAAATAGGCGGGGGTATACAATCGTTTTTGCTGTTTTACAAGCTGTGATTTTTCCTGCTGGAGCTGTGTAAGCATCTGTCTCATTTCTTTGTTGGAGAGGGTCAGCTCATAGCACCGGACTCTGCCTGCCACCAGCAGAATTGCCAGCAGAAAACACAATAGTGCTGTCAGTCCCCTTCCGATTCCGGATTGTTTGCGGTCCTGCATCTCCCGGACCGTCATCCTTACAGCTTCTCACAGATGCGGAGCTTTGCGCTTCTTGCCCGAGGGTTTTCCTCCAGCTCCTTTGCGCCGGATACAATGGGCTTCCGGGTGATGAGCTTCACCTGTGGCTTCTTTCCGCAGACACACACCGGAAATTCCGGCGGACAGGTGCAGCCCTTTGCCGCAGCTGC
>CAJKNS010000040.1 GCA_905201305.1 uncultured Eubacteriales bacterium | reverse complement strand
CGGCGCAGACCCGGTGCTTGCCCGGCGGGCAGGACTGCTCCACGATATTACCAAGGCGATGGACGGTCCGGACCAGTTGCTATTGCTGGACGAATATGATATAATAGTCAGCGATTTTGAGCGAAATCACCCCAAGCTGCTCCATGCCAAAACAGGAGCCGGGGTGGCAAAGTGTGTGTTTGGGGAGTGTGACGAGGTCTGCCGCGCCATCTACTGGCACACCACCGGCAAGCCGGACATGGCGCTGATGGAGAAAATCGTCTACATCGCCGACTATATGGAGCCAAGCCGGAGCTTTCCCGGGGTCGAGGACCTGCGCGGGGCGGTCTTCCAGGACCTGGACCGGGGACTGCTGATGGGCTTTGAGATGTGCATCGACGAGCTTGTGCGGGAGAATAAAACAGTCTGCCGGGATTCGGTGGACGCCCGGGATTATCTCCGGCGTCAGCTGGCGGCAGAAGCATAATAATTGGAAGGATGAATCAGTTGCTGACATCAAAAGAGGCTGCCATCATTGCAGCCAAAGCATTGGACAACAAAAAAGCGGTGAATCTGATGCTGCTGGAGGTAAAGTCCGTTACGGCGCTGACCGAGTATATGCTCCTTGCCACCGGCACCTCCGACACCCATCTGCGCGCCCTGTGCGACGAGGTGGAGAAGAAGATGGAGGAAGCCGGAGAAACGGTTTGGCACCGGGAGGGCTATCGCGGCGATACCTGGATCGTTATGGACTTTTCCGGGGTGATGGTCCATGTGTTTACCCAGGAGCAGCGGAAATTCTATGATCTGGAACGGCTTTGGGGCGATGCCCCTGTGATCCCGCTGGAGGAATATCTTCAGCCGGATGCGGAATAAATGGAAGGAATTCAGGTGACGTTCGATGAAATATGATTTTACTGCCATCGAAAAGAAATGGCAGAAGGTCTGGGCTGACGGCAAGGTGTTTGCCGCGGAAAACGGCTCGGATAAGGAAAAATTCTATGCACTGGTGGAGTTTCCCTACCCCTCCGGCGCAGGTCTGCATGTAGGGCATCCCCGTCCCTACACGGCAATGGACACCATTGCCCGGAAAAAGCGCATGGAGGGCAAAAACGTACTGTTCCCCATCGGCTTCGACGCCTTTGGTCTGCCCACCGAGAACTTTGCAATCAAAAACCATGTCCATCCTGCCATCGTAACCCGGCAGAATATCGAGAACTTTACCCGTCAGCTCCATATGCTGGGCTATTCCTTCGACTGGGATCGGGTCATCGATACCACGGACCCCAATTATTATAAGTGGACCCAGTGGATTTTCCTCCAGCTCTACAAACACGGACTGGCGTATAAGGCGACCATGCCCGTGAACTGGTGCACCAGCTGCAAGTGCGTGCTTGCCAACGAGGAAGTAGTCGAGGGCGTGTGCGAGCGCTGCGGCTCTCCTGTGGTGCGGAAGGAAAAGTCCCAGTGGATGCTGAGAATCACCAAGTATGCCCAGAAGCTGCTGGACGGTCTGGAGAATGTGGACTACATCGAGCGCGTCAAGACCCAGCAGAGAAACTGGATCGGTCGTTCCACCGGCGCAGAGGTGGATTTTGAAACCTCTGAGGGGCATAAGCTCCGGATCTATACCACCCGTCCCGACACCCTGTTCGGTGCAACCTATATGGTCATTGCGCCTGAGCATGCCTATGTGAAGGAATGGGCAAAGCAGATCACCAACTACGATGAGGTAGAGGCATATGTTGCCGAGGCAGCCCGGAAGTCCGACTTTGAGCGTACCGAGCTGGTGAAGGATAAAACCGGCGTAAAGCTGGAGGGCGTTTATGCCATCAATCCCGTCAACGGCAAGCATATTCCCATTTTCATCTCCGACTATGTGCTTTCCACCTACGGCACCGGCGCGATCATGGCAGTGCCTGCCCATGATGACCGCGACTTTGCCTTTGCCAAGAAGTTCGGCTGCGACATCATTCAGGTGGTAGCCGGCGGCGATATTACCGAAGGCGCATTTACCGCCAAGGACGATTCCGCTACCCTCATGAACTCCGATTTCCTCAACGGCATGACCGTCCACGAGGCAATTCCGGCTATGACCAAGTGGCTGGAGGAGAAGGGCATCGGCGAGGGCAAGGTCAACTATAAGCTCCGGGACTGGGTATTCTCCCGTCAGCGCTATTGGGGCGAGCCCATTCCCATTGTTCATTGTCCCAAGTGCGGTACCGTGCCCCTGCCGGAGAGCGAGCTGCCGCTGGTGCTGCCTGAGGTGGAGAGCTATGAGCCCACCGACGACGGCGAGAGTCCGCTGGCGCCCATGATTGATTGGGTCAATTGCAAGTGCCCCAAGTGCGGCGGCGACGCCAAGCGGGAAACCGATACCATGCCCCAGTGGGCAGGCTCCAGCTGGTATTTCCTCCGGTATATGGACCCCCACAACGACAAGGC
The DNA here is from genome assembly GCA_905201305.1 of uncultured Eubacteriales bacterium. Lineage (GTDB taxonomy): Bacteria > Bacillota > Clostridia > Oscillospirales > Oscillospiraceae > HGM13006. Next base: position 10,985 of record CAJKNS010000040.1, on the reverse strand, counting down.
GCTGGCATCCAAAGAGGCACTGGATTATTGGGGTCAGGTGGACTGGTACAACGGCGGTATGGAGCATACTACCCTGCATCTGCTCTACTCCCGGTTCTGGAATAACTTCCTCCACGATATCGGCGTGGTGCCCAATGCCGAGCCCTATGCCAAGCGCACCAGCCACGGCATGATTCTGGGCAAGAACCCCCACTATGTGGGCAATGTGGAAACCCAGGAGGAGAAGGACGCGCTGATTCATAAGTATGGAAATCAGGCGCTGCGTCCTGCGGTGAAGATGTCCAAGTCTCTGGGCAACGTGGTCAATCCCGACGACGTCATCAAGGCTTACGGCGCCGACACCATGCGCCTGTATATTCTGTTCATCGGCGACTTTGAGAAGACCGCTACCTGGTCCGACGACGCGGTCAAGGGCTGCAAGCGCTTCCTGGACAAGGTGTGGAATCTGGGCGAGGCAGTCACGGATAGCGAGACGGAAATCTCCCATAAGAACGAGATCGCCATCAACAAGGCAATCAAAAAGGTTGGCGAGGACATCGACGCCCTGAAGGCAAACACCGCCATTGCAACCCTCATGAGCCTGGTGAACACCTTCAATGCAAGCGGCTGCAACAAGGCGGAGCTGAAGGTGCTGCTCACCCTGCTGTGCCCCTTTGCACCCCACATCTGCGAGGAAATCTGGGAGCAGCACGGGTTTGAGGGGCTGTGCAGCCTGACCCAGTGGCCCGCTTACGATCCCAAGAAGACCGTGGATGCGGAGATTGACATGGCAATTCAGGTCAACGGCAAGTTCCGCGGCACCATGCGCATTGCCGCCGACGTGGACAAGGACACCGCCATTGCAGCAGCCATGGAGACGGACATTGTAAAGCGTCAGCTGGCAAATCTGGGCGGTGAGGTCCGGAAGACCATCGTGGTGCCTGGCAAGCTCGTTAACCTCATTATTAAGTAATACGCCCTTGTTTCCCGGGCAGCAGGGAGAAATCTCTGCTGCCCGGGCTGAGCGCGCATTTTTGCTGAGTTTCTTGCAGAATTATGCTTGACATTTCTCCAGTCATTGCATATAATAAGAAAAGCCATCGAATGGCCCTTAAAGCATTTCTCTGCGAAATGCATCGGAGGGAGGGAAAATCATGTCTGAGATCCGCGTAAAAGAAAATGAGTCTCTGGAGAGTGCGCTCAAGAGATTTAAGCGCAGCTGTGCGAAGGATGGCGTTATCGCTGAGGTTAAGAAGAGAGAGCACTATGTTAGCCCCAGTCTGAAGCGTAAGCAGAAGTCTGAAGCCGCCCGGAAGAACAATAAGAGAAAGTATTATTGATTCTTTTCCAATTGCGTTTAGGCGCCCCGCTTTTTCTGCGGGGCGCTTTCATTCTGCCTGCCAGCCCTCCAGAAGCACATAGGGCACCCCTGCTGTCCGGCAGCACTGGAGCTTTTTTTGCAGCGTCTCCCGGGTGTCAAACAGCACAAGATGGAGACTGCTCTGACGGAGGTCAGTAAAATACCCGGTGCAGAGGGCAGAGGAGAAATGCAGGCGGCGATTTCCCCGCAGCTCCTGAGCTTCCTGACGGCTGAGCTCGCGTCCTGTGCCGCCCAAACAAGGCAGGGGGAAATCCATATACACCGGCGCAATCCGCACGCAGAGCCGTCCCTGCGCTGCGGAGCAGGCAGAGGAAAGAAATGCCTCCAGACTGCCCCCGGATACGGCGCAGTCCGTGAGATAACAGCCGGAGGGAAGCTCCTCCCGGCGGCGGAAAAAGGAGATTGACAAGCCCGGTCCCTCCTGATACTATAATGTGGCTTCGGTCATTCTATGTGACCGCGGAAAATTTTATGCAGAAATGAGAGGAAGCTATGGGGTTTTCACTGCTGGCGGATGTGGAGGTTCGGAGAATTACGGACCTGACGCCGGATTGGTTTGCCCAGCGGGATATTCGTCTGGTGCTGCTGGATTTTGACAATACCATCGTGCCCTATACCACGTCGGAGCCGTCGGAGGTATTTTTACGATGGAAGGAGCAGCTTAGTCAGGCGGGCATCCGGATTATGGTGGTGTCCAACAGCCGAAAGAGCCGCCGGGTGCCGGATTTCTGCGAAAAGTGGGGCATTCCCTGGATTCGCCATGCGGGCAAGCCGAATCCCAAGGGCATTCTCACTGCCATGGAGCGCATGAATGAAACCCCGGAGCACACGGTCATGGCAGGGGACCAGACCTTTACGGATATTCTGGGGGCAAATCTGGCAGGAGTCACGTCGATTTTGGTCTATCCCCTGTATTTCAGTAATCCATTTCAGCGGATTCGCTACGGAATAGAGCGCCCATTTATCGCCATGGGACGGAAAAAACGAAAAAGATAGCGCTTTATCTGCCCCAGCACTTGAAATTACGGCACAAATAGGATAAAATAGAGCGTATAATTCATGATACTATGCCGCCTTGGCGGTATATTGAAACTAGGGAGGAAAAACTATGATTTCAGCCAGCGATTTTAGAAATGGCGTTACCTTCGACATGGACGGCAAGGTCATGCAGGTCGTCGAGTTCCAGCATGTTAAGCCCGGCAAGGGCGCTGCCTTCGTCCGCGTGAAGATGAAGAACGTAATGACCGGTGCAGTCACTGAGACTACCTTTAACCCCACCGCCAAGTACCCCACCGCTTATATCGAGAGAAAGAAGCTGGAGTACTCCTACAACGACGGCGGCATCTACTACTTCATGGACATGGAAACCTATGACATGACCGCAGTCAACGCATCCGAGCTGTCCGACGGCTTTAAGTTCGTCAAGGAGAACGAGGAGTGTACCATCCTCAGCTACAACGGCAACGTATTCTCCGTTGAGCCTCCCAACTTCGTTACCCTGGAGATCACCAAGACCGATCCCGGCTTCAAGGGCGACACCGCCACCAACGTTACCAAGCCTGCTACCGTTGAGACCGGCGCTGAGATCAAGGTGCCCCTGTTCATCAACGAGGGTGACAAGATTGTCATCGATACCCGCACCGGCGAGTATCTCGAGCGCGCAAAGGGCTGATGACCTTGGAAGAACAGGCTGCTTATATCCAGTCCCTCAAGGCGGAGGCAAAGCTCAACCAGCAGGACCCCAAGGAGCGGCTGATTGCCGAGCTTGCCGACACGGTAAGCCTCCTGTGCCATCAGGTTTCGCTGATCAGCGAGGTGTCTGACGGCATGAACGATTCTCTGGCGGCGCTGGAGGAGCAGATGGACTATATTCTGAACTTGGAGGACGAGCCGGAGGAGGGCATGGGTGTTGATGAGTATTTCGACGGCACCGAGCGTTCCCTGTATCAGGTGAAATGTCCCAAGTGCGGCGATCAGTTCGCGGTAGACGAGCAGTCCCTGATTAAGGGCTTCCGCTGCCCCACCTGCGGCGAGCATTTGATCCAGGCGGAATAACATCCATCTCCCAATTGGCGCAGGGGATATCAATTTGAATACTGCTTCAGTAGCCCAAGGGTTTGCTGTCTGCTTGTTGCAGGCGGCAAGCCCTTTTTGTTTTGCCCTCCTGCATCGGATGCAGGTAAAGAGAACGTAAAATATCTGAAGCTGCCCACTTACAGGTGCGCATGATGTGCGTTTTTGACAATGGACAGGTAATTTTTGAAATAAGAATTTGTGAATTCTTCCATTTAAGGCTTGAATTATTCTCCAAAATATGCTATATTGAGCACAATCAATATTGCGATTAAAAGAATACTAAACTAATAGGGAATAAAAAGGAATTACAGAAAAATTGCCCTGCGCTTGGAAAACACACCAAAGCGGCGCCGGCGCAATGCTCAATTCCACGTAGTCCATGTCCAGAAATTGGACTAAATTATACCAAAGCCTTAAAGAAGGAGGAACTTGTAATGAAGAAGAAATTGCTGAGTTTGCTGCTATGTCTTAGCTTCGTGCTGGCACTGGTGCCCACGGCAATGGCGGTAGACACTGACACCGATCCACTGAAGCCCGCAGATTTGTACTATACGCTGGGCGGTGAACCCACCAGCGGCGAAAAGCCGGATATCACTCTGAGCAAAACGGCTGAGGACAACGGCGATGGTACATATACCGTAACGCTGTCCGCTGAGGCGGTGGAAACGGTTACTACAAAGCCCACGGAAGTAGTATTTCTGCTGGATACCTCCGGCTCCATGAAATACTGTGCCGATGGAAGAGGTGGATGGTGTGATCACAGTGATTGGGTTCTGGGTGTTTGGTGCGACCGTGTGAAAGCGGGTCATACCAACAGCCGGCTGACTGAGGCGAAGAGCGCCATTAAGACTGTGGTAGCAAATCTCTCCAAGAATGATGACACCACGATTAAGTATGTGCAGTTTGGCAACCGCAGTGCGGAAGTGGTTGACAGCTACGACACAATCAGTGAGGGCAACGGCGATACGCCTCTGTCCAAGGGAACGGAAACGGCGTTGAAGCAGTTTACCGACGGTGACCATAACAAGGTCCTGATTATTGTAGCCGATGGCGAGTCTGACGATGGCTACCCCAGCCAGAAGATTAAAGAGTTCAAGGACAAAGGCGGCATCGTTTACACCGTTGGCTTTACGTTCAGCAGCAAAAATTTCACGGCGCTGGCATCTAAGGGCTGCAGCTATGATGCCGGTAACGCTGATGCGCTGAAGGTCGCCATGGACGAGATTACCACCAAGGTGGCAGGTCTCATCAGCGATACCATGGGCGACGACGTTGAGCTGATTCCCGGTTCCATTACCGCAGCCGGCGATGGCTACACCGAGAATAACTCTGAGTTCTGGACCTCTGACGATAATAGAACCCTCTTCTGGACCAGCAAAGAAGGTCTGAGCAACAAGATCACCCTGACCTATAAGGTAAAGATCACTGATGCAGCCAAAGCCGCGGCCAAGGAAAACGGGGCAGACATTCCTCTGAACAAGAATGCTACCCTGAACTATGTGCAGGATGGATTGGCTCTGCAACTGCCCTTCCCGGTTCCCGTGGCACATCTGGACCGTGAGTTTACCCTGACCTATGAGTCCAACGGCGGCACCGAGTATGCGCCGGAACCCTATACGGAGGGTACCGTAGTTCCCATGAGCAAGATCCCCACCAAGAAGGACTTCACCTTCCTGGGCTGGTATGCAGACGCCGCGCTGACAACGCTGGTTACCAGGGTCACCATGGACTCCAACAAGACCGTCTACGCCGGCTGGAAGGCAGACGAGACGCCTGAGCTGGAGAAGGGCGATCACTCCGCATATATCATTGGTTATCCGGACGGAACGGTTCGCCCGGAGCAGCATATCACCCGTGCAGAGGTAGCAACCATCTTCTTCCGCCTGCTTACCGACGAGGCGCGGGAGGAAAACTGGTCCTCTACCAACAGCTATAATGATGTTCCCGAGACGCAGTGGTACAACAATGCAGTTTCCACCCTCAGCAACATGGGCATCATCAAGGGCTATCCCGACGGCAGCTTTAAGCCCAACGCACCGATTACCCGTGCAGAGTTTGCGGCAATCGCAACCCGGTTCAGCAAGAGCACCGCTGACGAGGATGCATCCTTCACCGATGTTTCAAAGAGCTTCTGGGCGTCCAAGGAGATTGCTAAGGCTGAAAAGCTGGGCTGGATCAAGGGCGACGGCGACGGCAAGTTCCGTCCCAACGACAACATCAAGCGCTACGAGGTCATGATTATGGTGAACCGCGTGCTGGAGCGTGCGGTTGACAAGGAAGGCATCTGCGAGGATGTCATCAAGTGGAGCGACAACCCCGAGGGTAAGTGGTACTATTATGACGTGCAGGAAGCCACCAACTCCCATGAGTTTGCCCGCACCGATCGACCTGTCAAGGGTCAGAGCTTCTGCTATGAGGAGTGGATCAAGCTCAAGGAGAACCGCGACTGGAGCAAGCTTGAGTCTACCTGGAAGGCAATGTTCGAATAAGTAAAATGGCGTGCTGCATTTTGCAGCACGCCATTTTTTGATATTTAGTTGGTTCCGCAGCAGATGGGGCAGGGGGAATAGCCGTTTGCCTCTGCCAGCTTGGTGCTGTAGGCGAGGAAATTGCGCTTTTCAAAGTTCTTGCAGTCGTATTTGTGGTAATACTTGGTGTCGCTGCCCAGCATCACAAAGACCACATAGGTGTCGTAGAAGCCAACCTCTTCCTCATAGGCGGCATTCTCCTTGGTCAGGGTTTCGTTGTCTTTCTGGACTTCTTCCAGCTTGTCCTGGGCTTCGGTGAGCTGGGTGTTCAGCTCGGAAACGGAATCATTCAGAGTTTTCAGGTCCTCCTGGGCGTCCTCCAGCTCCTTTTGCGCCGCAGTTTTGTCATATTCAGACTGGCTGACGCTGGATTTCATATCCCGAATTTGAGTACTGAGATCCTCCACCTGACTGGAGAGCTCATCGTTGTCCTGCAGCGCTGCATTGTATTTCTCCTGCATCGCCGTAAGCTGGTCCTGGGTATCCTCCAGAGTTGCCTGGGCGGCGGCATTTTCCATCTGCGCCTTCTGCGCCTGGACCCGAAGCCCGTCGGTTTTGAGATAAAAGGACACCGCAATGGCAGCGGCGGCAACCGCAAGAATTCCCAGCACCACTGCGAGGATTATCAGACCCCTTTTAACAGGCGTTTTTGCAGCGGGAGTCGGTGCTGCCGGGGCTTTTGGTGGGGGAACCCGCGCCGCCGGTTCAGCGGATGATGGGGCATTTGCACTGCTGTCAGACGAAGCCGTGGCAGGGGCAGCCTCCGGCGGAGTTTGCGTTTCCGCTTCCTCCGGGGGATAAAGCCGCTTGGCAACCTTTTTCGGCGGCGCTTCCACCGGTTCCGAGGGACTCTGGGGATCCACGGCAGTCAGGGTGCCGTCGGGATTTTTTTGTATGATTTTTCCGCAGCCCGGGCAGAAAGCGTCGAAATCCTCCAGCACCGCGCCGCAGTTGGGGCATACCATATGGAACACCTCCTTGCATTCTATGGGGCAAGTATACTACAGATTTGGCGTTCTGTAAAGAATCCACCGAGAAAGTTGCAAAGTGTGGAGAAAAATGCCGGGCGAAGGAATCCCTCCGTCCGGCAAATTTGTTAGAAGCAATGGTGCAGTGCTGCCTTAAACGGTCAGACCGATTTCCGCGCCAGCCTGAATGGCGCTGATGGCTTTTCCAAGCCGGTGGCAGGTTCCGATGGAAACGGCGTCGATTCCGGCGGCAATCAGAGACTGGGTGAGGCTGTCGTCCGGATGAACGCCGGATGCCACCACCACGCAGTCGGCATCATAGTGGTGGACAGCCTGAGTGCCGTCCTTTTTCATCTCGGTGGCGTCCACGCCGGAAGCGGTAATGGCGGTGACCAGAGTGTTTTTCAGGAACGGAACCCCCAGCCGTCCCAGCTCGCCCAACACCGGCCAGCTGGTACCGGATTCAAAGCCCAGACCGATTTTTTTGCCCTGCTCCAGCAGAACCACACTGCGGTCCGGGTGATTCAGCCGGTCCAGAATGTGCTCCATGGTATCGGAATTGTGGGTCATGGAGAAGAACAGCTCATCGGGGGACATGGCACCCTCCCGGGCAAGATACTGGGCGGTGAAGCAGCCGATATAGCTGCCGCCGATCACCACCACGTTTTTTCCGGTCATGATCTCGCCGGAAAGCACCTGACGGCTGGTGTAGACGGGAATGGCATCCGCGGTGGTAGGTAGCGTGGTGTGATTGGGTGTTCCGCCGGTGGCAACGATCACCTTGTCATAGCCCTGGGCGTCCTCCAAGGCTGCGGTTTTGCCCAGCAGCACCTGAACACCGGCGCGGGGCAGGTTCGTTTCATAAAAGCGCAGCAGCTCCCGGAATTCCTGACGGGCAGGCACATTTATAACCTGCCGGAGCTGACCGCCCAGCGCCTTAGACTGCTCCATCAGCGTCACATAATGCCCACGAGAGGCGGCGCGAAGGGCAGCCTCACAGCCTGCGGGTCCACCGCCGATGACCAGAATGCGTTTGGGAGAATGGACAGGGGTAATGGGATATTGCAGCTCTCTGCCGCAGATGCCGTTGACCAGACAGGTGATGGGACGGTCAAAAAACGTGTTGGCAAGACAGCCCTGATTGCATGCCATACAGGGACGAATTTGGTCCGCCTGTGCGGCAAGCGCTTTGTTGGGCAGATCGGGGTCGGCAATCAGCGGACGACCAAAGCCCACCAGATCCGCACGACCCAATGCCAGCAGCTTTTCTGCCGTGGTGGGATCGGAAACCCGGTTGCACATCATCACCGGCACGGATACCACCGAGCGGATGCCTTTGCCCAGATAGGAAAGCCCGCCACGGGGCAGATCGCCGGTGAGCTGGGGGATTTTTGTCTCATGCCAGCCGCCGGTGACGTTGAACAGGTCCACGCCTGCCTGCTCGGCAAGGGGCGCAAACGCCATGGAATCCTCCAGCGTGTTGGAGCCGGGCACAAAGTCATCTGCGCCCAGCCGCAGAATCAGCGGTGTTTTATCGCCCAGTACGGCTTTGACCTTCTCAATGACCATCAACGGGAACCGACAGCGGTTTTCAAAGCTGCCGCCGAATTCATCGGTACGAAGATTGGTCAGGGGAGAGAGGAACTGACAGAGCAGATAGCCCGAGGAGGCGCTGATTTCCACGGCGTCAAATCCGGCTTCCACGGCGCGGCGGGCGCCGGCTGCATAGTCCTCCAATAGGTCAAAAATCTGCTGCCGGGTCATTTCCGGTGCAGTTTCCCGGGTGTAGGAGGCGAAGGTGGCGGAGGGGGAGAGTGCATCCCCACCGCAGGGCACATCCGCCTTGGGCATGTAACGGCCCGCATGGTAGAGCTGCACTGCCACCTTGCCGCCGCGGGTATGAACCCCGCCTGTAAATTCCTGCCAGCCGGGAATGGTGGAATCGTCTGCCAGAGACATGGAATTTGCCTTGGCTCCATAGCCGTCAAACCGACAGGAGCCCACGATAATCAGTCCTGCGCCGCCTTCCACCCGCTTCCAGTAATACTCGTTGAAGCGCGGGGTGGCATAGCCGTTATCCGTGTAGAGATGATGCATGGCGGGCATGACGATCCGGTTCTTGAGGGTCATGGAGCCGATTTGAATGGGGGTAAAAAGTCGGGTATACTGCATGATAAAATGCCTCCTTATGGCGCATTGGGCGTGAAATGGTATACAGCCACCGGAGCCTGAATATAGTGTTTCATCACAAGAAAGAGGTGGAACAGATGGATGAGATCAGGCTTCAGCCAGAGCCGGTGAACGAGGTGCTGCTGCGGGGCACGCTGCTGAAGGCGCCGGAATTTTCCCATGAGAACCACGGAAAACGATTTGACCGGTTTACCCTGTCGGTGCAGCGGCTATCCGGCACCTATGACCACCTGGAGATTCTGGCGGATCAGTCGCTGACGGAGCAGCTTTGCCTGCTGGAGGGACCGATGCTGGAGGTGCGGGGGGAAATCCGATCCTTTAACAACCATTCCGGACAGGGAAGACGGCTGGTGATTACGGTTTATGCCCGAAGCATTGTCCCATGGGACGGTGCGCCGGAAAATCAGGTGCTGCTCACCGGAGCAGTATGCCGGGAGCCGGTGTATCGTCATACTCCCTTGGGACGGGAGATTACGGACCTGATGCTGGCAGTGAGCCGAAAATACCGGCGGCGGGATTATATTCCCTGCATTCTCTGGGGCAGCGTGGCGCGGATGGGAGCAGACTGTCCGGTTGGAACGGTGCTGCGCCTGCAGGGAAGACTCCAAAGCCGCAGCTATGTGAAGCAGACCCCGGAGGGACCGGAGGAGCGAATTGCCTATGAGGTTTCCGCCATCACGGCAGAGCCGGTGGATTAGCGGCGGGAGAGAATCTCCGTTAAAATGGCATGGGCAGCTTCCTCTTTATCCATCAGGGGCAGCTGGGTGACGCTGTCCTGGGTAATCATGGTGATGACGTTGGTGTTGCCCTGGAAACCGGCGCCGGCGTCCTTGACGTTGTTGGCAACGATCATGTCCAGATTCTTTTTGCTGAGCTTCTTCCGGCTGTTTTCCAGCATGTGCTCGGTTTCCATGGAAAAGCCGCAGAGAAACTGACCGGGACGGCGATGGGTGCCCAGATAGCCCAGAATATCCTGGGTCCGGCGCAGAGGAATGGATAGGTCGCTGTCGGACTTCTTGATTTTGTTGTCCGCCACGGTTTCGGGGGTGTAGTCGGCAACGGCGGCGGCTTTGATGATGATGTCGGCATGCTCGGCCTCCCGGGTGACCGCTTCATACATGTCCTGGGCGGTGACAATGGGAATGGTGCGCACCAGCGGTGGATATTTCAGCGCCGTGGGACCGGACACCAGCGTGACGTCGGCGCCGCGGAGCATGGCGGCATGGGCGATGGCATAGCCCATTTTGCCACTGGAATGGTTGGTGAGATAGCGCACCGGGTCCAGAGGCTCCTGGGTGGGACCGGCAGTGACCAGAATCCGAAGCCCCCGAAGGTCCTTTTTGCAGGCGAGAATGGCTTCAATCCGGTCATAAATATCGTCCGGCTCCGGCATTTTTCCCCTGCCCACCGCGCCGCAGGCAAGATGCCCGGACAGCGGCTCCATAACGATATAGCCCCGCTGCCGCAGCACGGAGAGATTCTCCTGGGTGGCGGGATTTTCGTACATATTGGTGTTCATGGCAGGCACCAGCAGCTTGGGGCAGGTACATGCCAGCGCGGTGGTGGACAGCAGATCGTCCGCCAGTCCCCAGCGGAGCTTGGCGATGATATTGGCGGAGGCAGGGGCAATGACCAGAAGGTCCGCCTGCCGTGCCAGGGCAATGTGCTCTACCTTGGAGGTGTCCATGGGGTCAAAGGTGTCGGTATGGCAGCGGTTGCCGGACAGGCTCTCGAAGGGGATGGGGGAGACGATCTTCTGGGCGTTGGCGGTGAGGATGGTTTCCACCTGGAAGCCGCCCTTGACCAGCCGGGAGCAGAGATTGGGAATCTTATAAGCAGCAATCCCGCCGGTGATGCCCAGCA
>CAJKNS010000039.1 GCA_905201305.1 uncultured Eubacteriales bacterium | reverse complement strand
GCGGCGGCGGCAAAACATCGCTGCCGCCAATGTACATGATTTTTTCCGGCGTTGCGCCAATGAGACGCAGTACAAATTGTATCATCGTCTTCCTCCCAGAAGCGCCTGGTAGCCGCCTCCATCGGAAACAGTCACCGGCGAAAACGCAATCAGCATCCGTTCCGCTCTCCCCTGTATCAGGATTTTTTCCGGCGTCACCGCCAGCAGCATGCCCCCTGCTTGGGACACGGTTTTATAGGGCAGCAGCCGGGGCTTCAGCTGCGGATAGGCTACGTGCAGCCTACCGATTAGCTGCTCCGGTGCGCTGAGATCCTGGGATTTCAGCAGTAAAGCCGGGCAGCAGTCCCGGAGCAGCGTCCAGTCCGCCACCAGCACAGGACTGCCGGACAAGGGGTCCTTCAGGGTGTTTCCGGTGTCGTAAAGGGCGGAAATCTGCCGGGTCGTGCCTGCTATGGTCAGCTCCACCTGGGCAATATCACCCCCGTGCTGCATCATTCGCCCCAGTCCCCAGCTCATCAGTCCGCAGGCGCCCCCTGCCGTCAGGATCAGCACCCCAAGGCTCAGGGGATAATACACCGTGCCGCCGATCAGTGCCCCCGGTGCAGAGAAGCACTCCGTCAGCAATAATGTCACCCCGGAAAAGGCCGCTGCCAGCAAAAACAGCACCGCCGTCTGCCGGAGAATGCCCCTTGCCTGTCCGAAGGCGCAGAGACACAGTCCCGCGGCGCCAAAAATCCGGCATAGATTGCCCTGTAAAAAGCGCATTCCCGGAACCAGCGACAGCGCGGCATACATTCCCCCCACTGCACCGGACAGTAGCAGCCGGAGCCGGTTTTGCGGCATTCCCAGCAGCCGCCCGGATACGGACAAAAGCAGATAGTCCACCAGACTGTTGAGCAGCCATACCTGATCCAAGTACACGGTCATGCCATCACCCGCTATCAGCATAGCATATTCCTTGGGCAAAAAAGCCCGAAACCATGTTCCGGGCAGGAAAAAACCACCACAGGAGTTTTGATCTCCCATGGTGGCTTATTTTCTATTTACAGTCCTCGGCTCGCTTCGCTCCGTACTGCGACCTTTCCTCCGATTGCGCCGTCAATGAGCCGGAGCAGCTTGTCCCGGTCCTCATTTAACGTGCCCTTCAGCGGCAGATAGTTGGAGGCATGGTCTGAGGTGAAATGCATGCCGGAAACGTCCAGATTCCGGATAAGCTCGGCGGTTTCCATGAGGCTTTCCTTGGCGGAAAGCACCTGGAACTCCCCGCGAAGCGCCTGATTGCCCAGCTTGGTGCCCTCCACGGGCGTATAGTTCATGGCGGAGAGATGGTTCGGCTGCATTTCGTTGACGATTTTTGCGGTTTCCCGGGCGTTTTCCATGGACAAGGGCTTGCCGCCCAGACCAATGAGGATAATGCCCCACAGGTCGATGCCCGCGTTCCGGAGCCGCAGTCCCGCCTCCAGCATCTGGGCGCGAGAAACGCCCTTGTTGGTGGATTTCAGCAGGGACTCCATGCCCGTTTCGATGCCAAGATATGCCCTTCCCAATCCCGCATCGTGGAGGATTTTCAGCTCCTCCGGGGTTTTGCTCAGGGTGCTCTTGGGACCGGCATAGGTGGAGATCAGCCGGCAGTGGGGAAAATCCTGCTTGATCTCCCGCAGAATCTCCAGCAAATCCTCCGTCTTCATGGCAATGGCGTCGCCGTCGCAGAGGAACACCTTTTCATACTGATTATAAAACGCCGCTGCCTCCCGAATGTCCCCAATGATGTCCTCCAGCGGGCGCACCCGGAACTTTTTGCCCTTATACATGCCGCAGAACGTGCAGCCGTTGTGACTGCATCCAATGGTTGCCTGCACCAGAAAGCTGCGCCATTCTCCGGGCGGACGGTAGACAGGCGGTTCGTATTCGATCATTTGTATCCCTCCAAAATTTCCTCCAGCGCATGAATCAGCACATCCATTTCCTCCGGGGTTCCGATGGTGATGCGCAGGAATTCGTGAATGCGTGGCTTATTGAAGTACCGGACCAATACGCCCCGATCTCTCAGCTGCTGGAACAGCGCCTGACCGGGCACCTGATCGTGGCTGGCAAACACGAAATTCGCCTTGGATGGCAGCACCGTAAAGCCCAGATTTTTTAATTTCCCGGTGGTAATTTCGCGGGTATTCGACACCCGGGTGCGGGTATCATCCATATAGACCGTATCCTCCACCGCAGCCTGTGCCGCAGAGAGCGCCATCCGGTCCAGGGTATAGGAGTTCACGGAATTCTTGACGGTGTTCAGCGCCGCAATCAGATCCGGGCAGCCAAAGGCAAAGCCGATGCGCATGCCCGCAAGGCTCCGGGACTTGGAGCAGGTCTGCACCACCAGCAGGTTGGGATACCGGTTAATCAGCGGTACTGCGCTTTCTGCGCCGAAGTCTACATATGCCTCGTCCACGATCACCACATGGTCGGGATTCGCCTTCAGGATGTCCTCGATTACATGCAGGGATACCGCCATGCCGGTGGGTGCGTTGGGGTTCGTCAGGACAACGGTGCCATCATTTTTGCACAGCTCGTCCACGGGAATGGAAAAATCCTCGCGGACCGGCACAATTCTCGTGTTGTTTCCGAAAAGCGCCGCATACACCGGGTAAAAGCTGTAGGTGATATCCGGGAAAATTGCAGGATTGTTCTCATCCATAAATGCAAGGTAGCAAAACGCCAGAATTTCGTCGGAGCCGTTGCCCACGAACACATTTTCAGGCGCAATGTGATGCTGGTTTGCCAGTGCGGTACGAAGCTGGAGGCAATCCGGGTCCGGATAGAGCCGAAGGTCGGAAATCGCCACATTTTGGAGGGCTTCCTGCACCTTTGGGGACGGTGGATAGGGATTTTCGTTGGTGTTGAGCTTTACATAGCGCCGGTCCTTGGGCTGCTCGCCGGGGATATAGGGCTCGGTGTTTTGAATGCGCCGGGACCAATACTGTTTGTTCATTCTACGCCACTCCTTCTGTCACTGTTGCGCTGAATTACGCGCAGGAAGGTTTTTCCGTACATTTGATATTTCACCGGACTGACGCCGGGGATTTCCAGCATATCGTGTTCGTTCTGGGGCTTTGTCACCGCCATTGCCTGAAGGCAGCGGTCGGTAAAAATCAGCTCCGGGGGCAGACCCGCCTTTTCCGCAAAGTCCAGCCGCACGCTTTTAAGCATTTCATACAGACTCCGCTCCGTCTTATGGGGACGGACTGCCGGCTGCTTCAGCGCCGCGGCAATGTTCTTCCTTGCCCGACAGTTGCCGCAGTTATCGCAGCGCAGGGGTGAATCCTCGCCGAAGTAGTCAAGGATGTAATGCCGAAGACAGCCGGAGGTGTAGCAATAGTTCTTCATCTGGTCCAGCTTGTCGAATTCGATCTTCCGGCGCTGGGCAACGGCTTCCGGTCCGCCCTCGTTTCCCTCGGTGGAATTATTGATGAAGAACTCGGCGGTATGGACATCTCCGCCCCCATAGAGCAGCAGGCATTCGGCTTTGGAGCCGTCGCGACCTGCCCGCCCTGCCTCCTGATAGTATGCCTCCATATTTTTGGGCATATTATAGTGTACCACGTAGCTGACGTTCTGCTTGTCGATGCCCATGCCAAAGGCATTGGTGGCGACCATGACCTTCACCTTGTCGTAAAGGAATGCAGTCTGCCCCTCCCGGCGCTCCTCCTCTTCCAGACCCGCATGATACCGGGCAGCGGAAATGCCATGGTCCTTTAATAGCTCCGTGACCTTTTCCACGGTTTTCCGAGTGGAGCAGTAGACAATGCCGCTCTCGTCCCGATGCTGGGCAAGGAACTCCAAAAGCGCCGCCTTTTTGTCCGCGGGCTTTAGCACCCGGAAGAACAGATTTTTCCGATCAAAGCCGGTGACCGCGATCTCGGGATTCCTAAGCTTTAAGTGGAACAGGATATCCTCCCGGACCGCAGGGGTTGCCGTTGCGGTAAAGGCAGCCAGTACCGGGCGGGTGGGCAGCATCGCAACAAAGGGCGCAATGTTCATATAGGACGGGCGAAAATCGTGACCCCATTGGGAGACGCAGTGGGCTTCATCCACCGCCACCAGAGAAATGGGCACCGACGCCGCAAAGCTCTGGAATTCTCCGGTCACCAGCCGCTCGGGGGCAACATAGATGATCTTGTACATGCCTTTTCGGGCATTGTCCAGCGCCTTTAGATACTGCTTATAGCTCAGAGACGAATTGAGATAGGCGCCTGCGATGCCCGCCGCCTTCAGCGCCCGGACCTGATCCTGCATCAGAGAAATCAGCGGCGACACCACCAGGGTGATTCCCGGCAGCATCAGCCCCGGAATCTGATAGCAAATGGACTTGCCTGCGCCGGTTGGCATGATGCCCAGCGCGTCTTTTCCGGATAAAATGGCGGAAATCAGCGTTTCCTGGGCTCCGCGAAAGGAGGAATAACCAAAATGCTCATAGAGAAGCGCCTTTGCCCGCTCCAGAGGGTCATTCCTCTGCATGGCGGATCTCCTTAATATTCTTTTCCAGCTTGGACCGGGCGCCCATGACCTCGTGTCCGCAGCCCATGCATTTCAGGCGGAAGTCCATGCCCGTGCGCAGGACCTTCCATTCCTTTGAGCCGCAGGGATGGGGCTTTTTCATAATCAGGGTATCCCCCAGACGTACATCCATTGTTTGTCACCTCAACTGTATAGTTTCTCCTTCTGTCGGCAACAATAGGACCGAAGGAGGGATTCCATTGTCGATTACCATTACCTGCAGGTTTGATAGTCCTGCCGCAGCCCAGCAGGCAGCAGAGCGTCTCCGGCGCCGGGGCTACATGGTTTCCAGCAAGCAGAAGCCCCTGGACATTCCAGCCGATCCCCTGCTGGTTGCCTATCCCTATGGCTCGGCCGGCGGAAGCACTGCCGGAAACAGCCTGATGGGGGCCCTGCCGCCCCTCAGCGGAAACGGCGTGATGCTGCACACCCCCAAGCCCCAGGATTCGCCCGTTTTGTCCGTGCTCACTGATGATACCGGGCTATATGACGCTCGGCAGCTGCTTACGGCATTGGGCGGAAAAATTCTTTTTTAAGGCAAAACCACACAAATGTGTCGTCAGCCTTCAACCGATCTTTTTCGCCGGAAATGCGTTATTTTTTCTCGAAATACACAAAGTATTCCATCGAAAAAATGCCTTTTTCCAGCGCAAAATCTCTGGCTGAAGCCTTGACGCCAATTCATGTGGTATTGCCTTGGAGCTTACTGTATTGATGCGGTGGAGGACTTGCTCTGCCGCACCATCCAAAGCAATTTCACTTTTTCAACATTCCAAAAGTCCATCAAGGAGGAACGATTATGAACACCATGAACACTACATACTACCCGGAGGGGATGTTTCCAAAGTCCCTTCGCGCCGACGAAATGACCCGGGAACAGCTGAAAAAAGCCTATTTGGAGGGCACCATTCTGGAGGCCACCGCACGCTCGGCAACCCCGCAGCATGATCTGCTGGTGGATTTGGGCGCGGTGAAGGGGCTGATCCCCCGGGCGGAAACTGCCATCGGCATTGCAGACGGCACGGTACGGGACATTGCGATTCTCAGCCGGGTGGGAAAGCCGGTCTGCTTCCGGATCACGTCCATCGAGGGGCTGTATGACCCCCAGCCAAGCCTTCAGCTGTCGCGAATGGCAGCCCAGGAGGAAGCGTTGGGGTATCTGCTCCACGACATTCCCACCGGCACGGTGCTGCCTGCGGTGGTGACCCATCTGGACCGGTTTGGGGCATTCTGCGATATTGGCTGCGGCAACGTGTCGCTACTCTCCATTGAGCACATCTCCATCTCCCGGATCAACCACAGCCGGGACCGGTTTCAGGAGGGCGACCACATTTTCGTTGCCATTGGCTCTCAGGACCCGGTGCTCCGTCGCATCAATCTGACCCATAAGGAGCTTTTGGGCACCTGGCAGGAGAACGCAAAGAATTTCTCCGTGGGGGAGACGGTGGTGGGCGTGGTCCGCAGCGTCAAGGACTATGGGGTGTTCATTGAGCTCAGTCCCAATCTGTCAGGACTGGCGGAATATCGGGAGGACCTGCGCCCGGGAGATCGGGTGAGCGTTTACATCAAAGCCATTGTGCCCGAACGGCAGAAGGTGAAGCTGATTGTCATCCGCACCCTGCCCCAGGACGTGCCCCTGCCGTCCCTTCATTATTATAAGACCTCCGGCAGCATTCAGGGCTGGCACTATGCCGACCAAAGCCCCGCTTACTGCTGAAAAAACGCTCTTGACTGCCGCGGAAGAAATTCTGCGGCAGTTGGTGTTTTTTTCGCTGTGTTTCGCTACTTCTCACTTTCCTTAATGGCGTCCCAATACTTTTTCGCCGCCTGCTCGATTTTGTTGGGACCGTATTCATAATACTGCCGGTCCTTGAGCTGATCGGGGAGATATTGCTGGCGGACATAGTGGTTGGGGAACGTATGGGGATACTGATAGGTCAGTCCCCTGCCCATTTTCCCTGCGCCGGAATAGTGAGAATCCTTTAAATGGGCGGGAATGTCTCCGCCGCCGGACTTCCGGAGATCGGACAGGGCAGCGTCGATGGCGTTGATGGCGGAATTGGACTTGGGACAGGTGGCAAGGAAAATCACCGCTTCGGAAAGGGGGATTCGCGCCTCCGGCAGTCCCAATTGCAGCGCCGCATCCACGCAGGACTTCACCACGGTAATGGCGGTGGGGTGGGCAAGCCCGATGTCCTCCGCCGCAATCACCAGTAATCTGCGGCAGACCGAGGGCAAATCTCCCCCCTCCAGCAGCCGGGCAAGATAATGCACCCCCGCGTTGGGATCGGAGCCTCGGATGGACTTCTGGAATGCCGAAAGCACGTCATAATGGCTGTCACCGTCCTTGTCATAGCGGATGGCAGACCGCTGGGTGGCAGCCTGTGCATCGGCAAGGGTGATGGGCAGAACATCCCCCTGCTGCATACCCGCGGAAAACAGCAGCTCCACCGCATTGATCGCTTTGCGAATGTCGCCGCCGCAGGCAGAAGCAATGTGCTCAAGAGCCCCCTCCTCCGGCTGCGCCTTCACCTGCTCCTTCTCCTCCATGATCTTAACCGCACGATTGACCGCCTTCAGCGCAGCCTCGGCAGTGATGGGCTTGAACTCAAAAATCGTGGAACGGGAGAGAATTGCGCCGAATACATAAAAATAGGGGTTCTCGGTGGTGGAGGCAATCAGGGTGACCTTGCCGTTTTCAATGGATTCCAGCAGCGCCTGCTGCTGCTTTTTCGTAAAATACTGAATCTCGTCCAGATAAAGAAGCACGCCGTTGGGGGCAAGGAGGGTGTCCGGCTGAGCAAGGATCTCCCGGACCTCGGCAGTGCTGGCTTGGGTGGCATTGAGCTTATGGAGGGTGCGGTTGGTTTTCTCCGCAATGATCCGCGCCACGGTGGTTTTGCCCACGCCGGAGGGACCGTAAAAAATCATATTGGGGATGTTGCCGGACTCGATCACCCGGCGCAGGAGCTTCCCTTCTCCCAATATTTCCTCCTGTCCCACCACATCGTCCAGGGTGCTGGGACGGATTTCATCGGCAAGGGGCTGGTACATTTCTCTCCCTCCTTTTTTTCTTTGGACAACAGCCTGTCCATTCTATTCTATCTACAATTTCGCAAAATTTAGTACAAGTGTGTACTGCTGCAAATAATTATACCATAAATCTAAAAATATGATATACTGATTTCAAACAATTTAGCTGGAGGATTCCCATGGAAGTATCAAGCAAAGTCACAAATATTCTCGCGGCGCTGAAGGAGCTGTACCCCGACGCGCTGTGTGCCCTGCATTTTGACAAGGATTATGAGCTGATGATTGCGGTGCGGCTGTCCGCCCAATGCACCGATGCCCGGGTGAATCTGGTCACCCCTGCCCTGTTCGCAAAATATCCAACCCTGGAAGCCTTTGCGGCGGCGGACGTGGGGGATGTGGAGGAAATGGTCCACTCCTGCGGCTTTTATAAGCACAAGGCAAGGGACATTGTTCTTTCATGCCAGATGCTGCTTTCGGACTATCAAGGACGGGTACCGGACAACATGGAGGACCTGCTGAAGCTCCCGGGTGTGGGTCGAAAAACGGCAAATCTCCTGCTGGGGGACATTTACCACAAGGAAGCCTACGTCTGCGACACCCACTGCATTCGCATTTGCGGCAAGCTGGGGCTCAGCCAGGGCAAGGACCCGCAGAAGGTGGAAATGCAGCTTCGGAAGGTGATTCCCCCGGAGGAATCCAGCGATTTCTGCCACCGGATTGTGCTCCACGGACGGGCAGTCTGTACCGCACGGAACCCCAAATGCAGCCAGTGTACCCTTGCGCCGTTCTGCGATTTCTTCACCGGAATGCAGGAGGAGGAAGCATGAAGCGCCGGTGGAAGGGGATTCTATGGGTCCTGTTTCTTTTGTACATCGGAGTTTTATTGCGGATTACCGTATTTCGTTCCAGCTTTGGGAGCTACCCCCTGTGCTCCCACGGGCAGATCGAGCTGATCCCATTTGTGGGGCTCATTAAAATTTTCCACAACAGCGTGCCGATGTTTCTTTATCTGTTTGTGGGGAATCTCATCTGGTTCGTGCCCCTGGGACTGCTGCTGCCGGTGCTGACAAAGGCGAGGAAATCCACGCTGCTTTGGGGGCTGGGGCTGTCGCTTTATATTGAGGTGAGTCAGTTCATTTTTGGTACCGGGGTCAGCGAGGTGGAGGATTTGATTCTCAATACTGCCGGAACTGGGATTGGGTATTTGATTTATTTGGGTGCAAGGAGATGGGCTGTAAATTCGTCTGAATTCCATTGACAAGTGGGATAATATCAGTAAAATAATAGTGTAACCGTCCAGTGGCTGTACGAGGAAAGCGAGGTGTCTTCATGCCCACAAAGGAAATTACAGAGCTCTGCAACCAGTTCGTCACGGAGCTTTCCCCCTCCAAGGTGTATTTATTTGGCTCCTTCGCAGAAGGGACCAATCAAGCACACAGCGATTTTGATTTCTATATCGTGGTGAAGGACGGCACCCATGATCTTGCCGCATTGACCACACGGGCATATCGCTCCATTCGTAAGATCAAGCAGCGCCCGGTGGATATCATCGTTGGTACGGAAAGCCGCTTCAATCAGCGGAAGTCGATGCCTACCGTGGAGCATGAGGTGTTTCAGAAAGGAGTGCTTCTGTATGGATAATGCCGTTCTGGAGTGGCTGAAAACCGCGGAAACGGACTTGGGTGTTGCGCAGCATCTTTTTGAAAACTACCATCCAAAGCCCATAGAGATCGTTTGCTATCACTGTCAGCAGTCTGCGGAGAAAGCAATTAAGGCTGTGATTATTTCATACGGCGCACCCGGTGGCATGCCGAAGCTGCATGATTTATCCTTCCTGCTGAATCAAATCAAGCATCTGGTTCGTGTGGACGAACAGCTGTACGACTACGCAGATACGCTCACGCCCTACGGGGTTTCTGTGCGGTACCCAAACGAGCTTTTTCTGGAGGAGCATCATGCCGCCACAGCGCTTGTCTATGCAGCTGAGATTCTCAAATGGGCAAAGGCGAATTGCAAGACGGACGAATAGCAACATAGCGTATATAGCCGCTCCTTGTGCAGGGGCGGCTATTTCTCTTATTTTCCGGAACTTTTTCCCCATTCCTGCGTCAAGAAAAGCAGAACCGAAAGGAGCGTGACCCCATGTTAACTCCCCTCTCCCACTATAAAGAAGCAAACTATCCCACAAAAGAGCAAGTCTCCCTCCATCCGGAGCTCCTTCGCATTGTCCCCCGGCGCTGGGCAAACAATCCCGTTGTGCTCACGGCGCTGGGACTGGTGCTGTCCGCCGGGCTCACCGCCTGCGGCACAGCCTCCCAGTCCGTTCCTCCGGACAATTTATCTCCGGCGGCATCGGATGAAACGGCTGCTTCCAGCGTTCCGACCTCCCACCAGTCTCCTTCTTCCGTGGCTTCCGCCGAGGAATCTGCCGAAGTCTCCTCCAACGATGCGGAAGCTTTGGATATCCCGATTTTTGCCCACGGAACAGGACGGGGCAGCTATGGCTGTGAAAGCGTTGCGCCGCCGGTTTTTCTCTCGGAGGAGGAAGCCATGCAGGTGATTCAGGAGGAATGCGCCGCCCAGGGCATCGACATTTCCGGCGAAAAGACCATTTCCGGCACGTTTCCAGCCACCAGCACCCTGCCCGAAGCCATTTCCGGCAGCGATTCCGACAAAACCTACACCGGTGATCTTAAATTGGACGGCTACAGCGAGGATTTGGGCATTGGCGTGGAATTCGTCTCCACAGACGACATCATCGACTGGCAGGTCGAAACAGAGATGCATGCCACCGTGGACGAATACGACCTCAAGGGCACGGCGCAGCGCCTGGTTGACTGCACCGAGGGCGTGGCGGTATTCTACGACCCCACCGCCGACGACTATCGCGAGTTCACCGGCTCCAACGAGGAGAGCTATGTGGAAAGCAGCAAGGAGAAGAGTCTGGAGGAGCTGCGGGAGCAGGTACGGGACTTCCTCCAGTGGCTCAAGGGGCAGGGGGTGATTTGATGCACCTGACCCTGCATCTCACCGACGCCTGCAATCTCCGCTGCCGCTAATGCTATGTCAGCCAGTCCACCCACAAAATGACGCTGGACACCGCAAAGGCAGCGGTGGATTTGGCGGCGGAGGACCCGGGGCACCATGGCATCATCTTCTTCGGCGGAGAACCCCTGCTCCGGAGGCAGCTGATCTACGACACCGTCTCCTATGCCCAGTCCCTTCAGCTTCCCGGAAAATTCCACTTTAAGGTCACCACCAACGGTACATTACTGGATCGGGAGTTTCTGGACTTTTCCCGGGAAAATCAGGTGTTCATCGCCCTGAGTCACGACGGCATTGCCCAGGACCTCAATCGGGTGGGTCCGTTGGGCAGCGGCACCTTTGACGCACTGGAGCCCATTGCAAAATCGCTATTGTCCGTTCGCCCCTATGCCCCGGTGATGATGACCGTTGCCCCCAATGCCGTCCGATTTTATGCCCAGGGGGTACAGTATCTCTACGGCTTGGGCTTCCGGTATCTCATCTGCACCCTGGACTACAGCGGCGATTGGCAGGAGCAGGACTTCCGGGAACTGGAACGGCAATACTGGCTGCTTGCCAAATGGTATGAGGACCTGACCCTCCGGGAGGAAAAGTTCTACTTTTCGCCCTTTGAGGTGAAAATCTCCTCCCACATCCATAAAAGCACCTACTGTTCCGAGCGGTGCGAGCTGGGGAAAAAGCAGCTGTCCGTAGCGCCGGATGGGAGCATTTATCCCTGCGTGCAGTTTGTGGGGCATCCGGAGTATCAGCTGGGGGACGTATTCCATGGCATTGATTCGGAAAAACGCCGGAGACTATATGCCGAAAATGAGGAAACCCACGGTCCCTGCAAGGAATGCGCCATCAAAAATCGCTGCAACCACCACTGCGCCTGCCTGAATTTCCAGTCCACTGGGGATTTTCATCAGGTTTCGCCGGTGCTCTGCCGCCATGAGCAGATTGTTCTGCCCATTGCGGACCGGCTGGCAGAGCGGCTGTGCAAAAGGCGCGCCGGAGTTTTTCTGCAAAAGCACTATAACGATATGTATCCGGTGATTTCCTACGTGGAAGATAACCTAGCCGCAAAAAAATAAGGGGGACCTGCCTATGGTTCGGCAGCATGGCATTCGGAAAACGATCCTGATCGCTGTCAGCATCGCAGTGTTGGTGATCGGTTTCATGCTTGTATGGATATTCCCGATTGGGGCGCAAAAGCAAAGCGTCAGTGATCCTTCTATTTCATATGATTTGGGCTTTCTTGGCATAGGAACTGATTTGGATATTCCCTTAGAACAGTTTCATGGCAAGACGTATATGATTCTGTCTGACGAAAATGATTTGCTTTCGCTGCTTCAGGCGCTGAAATCGAATTGCGAACATGTCTATGTGGATGGCGAGCCTGTTGCAAAAGATAATCCCGATTGGGACAAGCTGTTTCAGGATGTGTTATCCCGCAATTTGTTTGCGGACGACCACAAGGTGCTGGCGGTAAACGTATGCGAACGCTATGGCGGGGCAGCCGATTTTGACGCTGTGCTGCGTTCCTGCTATGTGCGCGGAAGCCGCGCCTGGGTGAACGTCCAGACGCAGGAACTATCTGCGTCTACCGCAGCCTTTCACGGCACCGTTTTCTTCATTCCCTGCCCCAAGGAGATTTCTTCTGTGCGGGTACACATTGATCGCAGCATAGAATCCGCAAATGCAGAATAAAGTCGTGAAAATCCGGTTTTCATCGGGTTTTCACGACTTTTTGTGAATTCTGTTTTGTGGCAGCCGCTCTTGTTATTCCATGGCTTGCAGCGCCGGGAATGTGGAAAGTCCCCCCAGGCTGTCGGGCAATGCCCCAAAGCACAGGGTCTTTCCGCCATATGGGAACGTCAGACGTACAGACCACAGGGCAATTTCTCCGCTGCCGCCGCCATACCGTCCGTCGCCAATTAAGGGCAGCTGTCGGGACGCGAACTGCACCCGAATCTGGTGGGTTCGTCCGGGGTGCAGCCGCACCTGCACCAGCGTCCGGTCCGCCTCCCGAGCTAAGACCCGGTAGGAAAGCCGCGCCTTTTTGACCCCGGCGCGCATCCGGGACACCACATAGGACTTATTTTTTCGGGCGTCGTGGAGCAGCAGGTCCTGCATTTCTCCGGCATCCTCCTCCGGACCGCCGCGGACCACCGCCAGATATTCCTTTTTCATAGTCCCCTGTTGGATGGCGCGGCTCAGCTCCGCCGCTGCCTTTTGTGTTCTGGCATAGACCATGGCGCCGCCCACCTGACGGTCCAGCCGGTGGACGGGATAAATCTCTCCCCCCAGCTGCTCCTTCAGCAGGTCCAGCATGGACTGATCTCCCGGCTTTCCCGCCTGAGACAGGACATTCCGGGGCTTCAGGCATACCACAAACCCGTCTGTTTCGTATAAAATTCGGATAGGCTCCATTATTCCGTCCGCTCCTCCCCCCAGAAGAACAGCGCCACGGTGCCGGGGCCGGAGTGGTTGCCGATCACCGGTCCCACATAGTTGATGCGGATGTCCTGGGTGCCGAAGCGCTCCCGCACCTGCCACTGCACGGGCGTCCTCATAGCAGCCGGAATTGGAGATATAGCACTTGCCGCTGTAGTGGAGTCCGTCCTGGGCGTGCTCCTGCATTTTGTCCACAATGGCTTCGATGACCTTTTTCTTGCCCCGGATTTTGTACCGGGGAATCAGGCGCCCCAGATTGTCCATGTTCAGCAGCGGGCAGATTTTCAGTTTGGTACCAAACCAGCCGCTGGCTTTGGAGATTCTGCCGCCCTTTACATAGAACGTCAGGTCC
>CAJKNS010000038.1 GCA_905201305.1 uncultured Eubacteriales bacterium | reverse complement strand
ATAGCGGTTCTTTTCATCGGTATTTGGCTTGAACACAGTCACAAAGGCGGCTAAAGCCAGGGCTCCGCCGGTGGATACCGGCGATAGGAGGCGCTACATTTGCAAGAAAAACAACCTGTCCTGTCTTTGAAGGATATCAGAAAGGTCTATCCGGGCGTGGTGGCACTGAACAATGTGTCCATTGACTTTTATCCCGGCGAGGTCCATGCCCTGATCGGCGAAAACGGCGCGGGAAAGTCCACGTTTATTAAGACGATTACCGGCGCCCATGCCCCTGACGGCGGCACCATCACCGTAGACGGTGAAACCTACACGGTAATGACGCCGGCGCTGGCAAGAAAGCACGGCATTGAATGCATTTATCAGGAGTTCAACCTGATCGACGTTTTGTCTGCGGCGGAGAATATCTGCTACGGCGAAAAGCTGGGCAAGCTGGTGAATCAGAAGAAGATGCGCCAGATTGCACAGAAGATTTTTGATGATTTTGGGGTGGACATCAACCCCGACACCCTGGTTCGGGATTTAACCCCCGGTCATATGCAGATTGTGGAGATTGCCAAGGCGGTGTCCAAGGAGGTCAGAGTGCTGATCCTGGACGAGCCCACTGCGCCCCTTTCTGTGGCGGAGGTAGAGATCCTGTTCCGGATTGTCCGGCAGCTGCGGGATCAGGGCGTGGCAATCATCTTCATCTCCCACCGGCTGGACGAGGTGTTTGAGCTGACGGATCGCGTTTCCATCCTTCGGGACGGCGAATACATCACCACACTGAACACCAAAGAAACCAACCGGGCAGAGCTGATCCGCTATATGGTCGGCAGAGAAATGACCGCAACCTTCCCGCCCAGAAATGCCAAAATCGGCGATGTGGCGCTGGAGCTTCGGAACCTGACCGGAAACGGTGTCAAGAACATCTCGTTCAAAGCCCGTCGGGGTGAGATTTTGGGAATTTCCGGACTGGTAGGCGCGGGACGTACCGAGATTATGAAGGTGGTGTTCGGCGCAGAGAAAGCCCAGTGGGGTGAAATCTACGTCAACGGCAAAAAGGCAGAGATTCATTCTCCCAAGGACGCCATGCATAAATATGGCATTTGTCTGATTCCCGAGGATCGAAAGCGGGAGGGTTGCTTCCTGGGCGAGACGATCTCCTGGAACCTGGTCTACAATGTGCTGGAGAAGATCTCCCATGCGGGGGTTGTGGACCGGAAAAAGGAAGCCGAGATTGCAGAATACTACGGAAAAGCCATGCGCATTAAGGCGCCGAGCCTGGATACAACCAAGGTGGGCGCACTGTCCGGCGGCAACCAGCAGAAGGTTGTGGTGGGCAAGGCGCTGGCAACCCAGTCTGATATTGTCATCTTTGACGAGCCCACCCGCGGCATCGACGTGGGTGCAAAGTATGAAATCTATGAGCTCATGAACGGGCTTTGCGAAGAGGGCAAGTGCGTTGTGATGGTAACCTCCGACATGGAGGAGCTGCTGGGAATGTCGGACCGGATTGTGGTATTCGGCGAAAAATGTCTGGCTGGAGAGCTTACAAAGGAGGAATTCTCCCAGGAGCGCATCCTGGATATGGCCTCCACCTCTGACAGAGAAAATCAAACAATGGGGGCATAACACATGAAAAAGAGTGTTTCTTCTTACCTGAAGGATTATCTGATGCTGCTGGTATTGGTGGTGCTCATTGCGCTGTTCAGCGTGCTGGGACCCACGGTGGCAGGGCGTTCCTTCTTCAACTTTCCCAATCTGCTGACCATGCTGAACCAGAATGCCTATCTGGTGATTCTGGGCGTTGGCATTACGTTTATCATGCTGGGCGGCGGCATGGACCTGTCCACCGGCTTCCTGATTTCCACCGTGGGCATGGCAATGGCGCTGCTGGAGGGCTCCACCAATGCGGCAGTGGCAGTGATTTGCGGCATCCTGCTGGCAGTCCTGCTGTCTGCCTTTAACGGCGTGATGTACTCCTGGCTGAAGGTGTTCCCCTTCATTATTACCCTGGGCACCCAGTACATCCTCAACGGCGTGACCTATCTGCTCACCGGCGGTATCAGCAAGACGGCGTATGTGTCTACTGCCTTGAAGAATATTGGCGGTTTGAACATTCGCCTGGGCTCCGGCGCACTGAAAACCGGCGTTCTGGTGATGATTGCCGCTGTGCTGATCGGCTCCTTTATTCTGAACAAGACGTATTTCGGACGGAACGTCTATGCGCTGGGCTCCAATCCCGACGCGGTGGCACTGTCCGGCGTGTCTGTGGCAAAGATGCGGATTGCGATTTTTGCACTGGCAGGTGTGTTCTTCGGCATCGGTCAGGTGGTCAACATCGGCACCACCGGCGGCGCAGTGAACCAGGGACTTGGCATCGGCGCTGAGTTTACGGTTATGGCAGGTGCCATGCTGGGCGGCATCAAAATGGGCGGCGGCGGCGGTAAAATGAGCAACATGGTTATTGGCGTGCTCATCATCGGCGTCCTGGACTACGGCATGAACTTCCTGAACATCAACCAGTATTGGAAGTATGTGGTGCTGGGTATTGCACTGCTGGCAGCTGTAACCATCGACACCCTCCAGACCCGTGCAGCCGAGAATGCGGCGAAGAAGGTAACGGATCAGGCTCCGGCTGAGAGCCAGAACGCTACCGAAGCAAAGTAATCACCATCATCAGCGGGAGTGCTGCATCTCATATGCGGCACGCCCGTTTGATGTTGCCACATGGAACGGCATCTTTTTGGTTGCATGGCAGCTGCGGCTGTGGTATGCTGATAAAAAGCGCGGAAGGGGGAAACTGCTGTGGAACTGACACAGCTTCGATACTTTGCGACGGTGGCGCGGCTGGGGAATATCTCCCGGGCGGCACAGGAGCTGTATGTAACTCAGCCCAACCTCAGCAAGAGCATTGCACGGCTGGAGGAAGAGCTGGGGGTGCCGCTGTTTGACCATCGAAAGGGGAAAATTGCCCTCAACGACTATGGGCGCTGCTTTCTTGCCAGCGTGAGTCTTAGCCTGGGAGAGCTGGAAAATGGAATTCGGAGCATTCAGCGGATGTACGATTCCTCCCAGAATGTTTTGACCCTGGGCTGCTCCATTGACGATCTTCTGCCGGATGTGCTCCGGGATTTTATGCCCAAGCATCCGGAAATCGGCATTCGCCAGTTCAGCGGAAGTCCCGCAGAGCTGGCGGAGCGGCTGGGACTCCATGAGCTGGACCTGATGCTGACCGCAAGACCGGTGGGGGATGAGCACTATGTATTTGAGACGCTGGGGCGCTGCGAATTTGTGATACTCTGCGGACAGGGACATTGGCTGACCGGGCGGACCAGCGTTTCCATCCGGGAGCTGGCAGAGGAGAAAATCATCTGTGACCGGTCCCGGATGGATGTGGAAACCCTGACGGCGCTGTGCCAGTCCTGCGGGTTTTCTCCCAACATTGCCTTTGAGGTAGACAACAGCGATCTGATTTTCAGCCTGCTGTCCAACCGGCAGGGGGTTGCATTTATGCCCATGGCGCAGATGCGGAAGATCAATCGGGAGTATCCGGACAGCGGAATTCATATGGTGCTGCTGAAGGACCCGGTGGAGCCTGCGTCGCTGGGGCTCAGCTATCGCCGGGATTACCAGTGGTCCCATGCCGCCAGAATTTTTGCGGAGTTCCTGCGGGAATGGCTGGGAACGGAGGAGCAGGACGTCCGGACACTGAGAGATATAACTTCGGGAGCATAACTTTTCCCGGAAAAGCTATTTCCGTTTTGTCAGGAAAGGTCGTATAATAAAGTCGGAACCAAGAGCCGTTCCGGCTTTATTTTTTGAAAAGGAGCGATTGATATGCCGAAGGATATTCAGGGAAAAGTCGTTATGATTACCGGCGGTGCCACCGGTATGGGAAAGGCTACCGCCAAGGAGTTTGGCGCACTGGGCGCAAAGGTGATTGTCACCACCGGTCACAGCGTGGAAAAGGGCGAGGCTGTGGCAAAGGAAATTCGGAATGCCGGCGGAGATGCGATCTTCCTGCCCTGCGATATCTCCAACGAGGAGAGCGTCAAGAACTGCGTGGAGGAAATTGTCCGGCGGTACGGTCGGCTGGACTGCGCCTTTAACAATGCGGGTGTTGGTCCGGACGGTGTACGGATTCCCTATGGTCCCCTGACCCAGTGGAGCACTGAAAATTGGGATCAGGTGATGAACACCAACCTGCGGGGACTGTTCTTCTGCCTGAAATATGAGCTGATGCAGATGCAGCAGCAGGGCAAGGGTGCAATCGTCAACACAGCCTCCATCGGCGGTCTGAAAATGGCGCCGGGCTTTGGCGCTTACGGTCCCAGCAAGGCAGGCGTGATTGCTCTGACCCGCACTGCGGCAATGGAGAATGCCAAGAACGGCATTCGGGTCAACGTGGTTTGCCCGGGTCCCACCACCGGAACCCAGCTGATGGCAAACACCATGGCAGCAGACCCGAACGAGGAGGAGAACCTCAAGGCGCATGTAATCCCCATGGGTAAGCTGGGCACTGCCGAGGATGTTGCCCATGCTGTGGTGTGGCTGTGCTCGGATTATGCAGGCCATACCACCGGACAGGCATTTTCCGTTGACGGCGGAATGCATATGGCATAAGGAGGATTTCTATGATTCGCAATGATCGCTATCCTCATGTGTTTCAGCCCCTGACCGTTCGCGGTGTAACCCTGAAAAACCGGCTGGAATATGCCCCCACTGTGGTGCTCAAATGCTCTCCGGAGGGAGAAGTCACCCAGGAGATGCTGGACTATGTGGCATGGCAGGCGAAAACCGGCGTGGGCTATCTGACCATCGGCAATACGCCTGTGGTCCATACGGATTCCTCTGCCTGGGTCTGCGAGCTGAACGTCACCCAGGACCGCTGCATCCATGGACTTGAAATGATGGCGCGGACTGCCCGGGAAAACGGTGCGGAGATGAGCGTAGAGCTTGCCCATGCAGGTCGCGGCAGCAATTCTACCCCCGGAAATCCCGCTCTGGCGCCCTCCGATGTGCCGCTGAACGGTGGACCTCTGGGCTATATCAAGCCCATGAACGAGGAGGATATGGCATATATCCGGCAGCAGTTTGTAGACTGCGCCATCCGCTGCCAGAAGGCGGGACTGAAAATCATCATGATCCACTGTGCCCACAACAATCTTCTGGCACAGTTCCTGTCCCCAGCCTCCAACCACCGGACGGATGCTTATGGCGGCAGCCTGGAGAATCGGATGCGCTTCCCGCTGTCTGTTCTGAAGGCGGTGAGAGAAGCTGTGCCCAATATGGTGATCGAATGTCGCTGCTCGGCGCAGGAGGATACCCCCGACGGACTTCAGCTGGAGGAATCGCTGACGTTTATGGAGCGGGCGCAGGAATACGTGGACATCATCCACGTGTCCCGGGGCAATATTTTCTTTAACTATGGCTCTACCTATACTATCCCTACCTATTTCAAGGGACGTCAGCTGAATGTCGCCTTTGCAGCGGAGGCAAAAAAGCGCCTTCATGTGCCGGTGGCAGTGGTGGGCAATATTACATCCCTTCAGGAGGCGGAGGAGATCATCGGCTCCGGCAAGGCGGATATTGTAGTCATGGCAAAGTCCTATATGGCGGATGAGAACCTGATTCACAAGTCCATTCGCGGACAGGCGGAGAATGTGCGCCCCTGCACCCGCTGCGACTGGTGCGGCAATGCCAATAACTTCGGCACATCCATGCGCTGTGCCATCAACCCTATGCTGGGCAAGGACATGGACCTTTCAAAGCTGGTTGCGCCCGGCGAGGAAAAGCGTGTGATGGTTGTCGGCGGCGGTCCCGGCGGTATGATGGCGGCGCAGACCCTACGGGCAATGGGGCATCGGGTGTCGCTGTATGAAAAGTCCCATCAGCTGGGCGGCTTGCTGAATGATGCCACGGTTGCACCCTTTAAGGAGTATATGCGGCTCTACCTCCAGTGGGATATCCGGCAGACCATGAAATGCGGTGCGGAAATCCATCTGGATACCGAGGTGACCCCGGAGCTGGTGGAGCAGGTGAATCCTGACGCGGTGATTGTGGCGTCCGGCTCCACCTATGTCCATCCCAATATCCCCGGCATTGACCTCCCAAAGGTGAAAACGGTGTCGGATGTGGAGAACCATCGGGTACCGGTGGGCGAGCAGGTTGTGGTCTGCGGCGGCGGCATCGTCGGGCTGGAATGCGCCGTGATGCTGGGCATGGAAGAAAAGCGGGTTACGGTCATCGACCAGATTCCCCTGGAGAAGTTTGCCGACGGAATGCCGGTGTTCAACCATATCGAGCTGAACCATCAGCTGGAGCAATACGGCGTTACCCTGGTGGGCGGTCAGAAAATCACTGCCTTCGGAGAAAATGGCGTTGAAACCGTGGATGCATCCGGCGAGAAGCAAACCTTTGCCGGCGACACCTATGTGCTGGCACTGGGGGTCAAACCGGACAACCGGCTTGCGCAGCAGCTGCTTTCCGCCTATGCTGAGGGCGTTTATGTGGTAGGCGATTGCGTCTCCACTGGACGGCTGCTGGCGGACGCCAATCAGGAGGCGTTCCACGCTGCCATTCGTATTCGGTAATTTGCACAAATTTTAAATCCAAAAACCGCCGTTGTCACCAGTGGACACGGCGGTTTTGTACAATTCGCATATAAAATGTCGGGGAAATCATAAAAAACGCTACATTCACATGACGTAACGGTAAATTAGTAACAACCAAATAGATGTAGTAAAACATTGAAACTGCGTTTTACATTGTAACCAAATTTCCGTATGATAGGGGCGTAAATCAAGGAGCGCTGAAAAATGGCGCCTCTTTTACGGATATGAGGAGATGTTAAAATGAGTGTAAATGCAAAACGGAATGGAACGCTGGTTGGCGGACTGCTCATTATGCTCTGCGTGGGCATTTTGTATATGTGGTCCATCTTTCAGCCCTATGTGGTGGAATACCACGGCTGGTCTGTGGGTGACGTGGCAATGACCTCTGCACTGATGATTGCCTGCTTTGTGGTGGGCAATATTCTGGGCGGACTGGTGCAGTCGAAGCTGGACCCTCGGGCAATTACCCTGGTGGGCTGTCTGATGTTCTCGGTTGGGATTTATCTGACTTCCTGCCTCGGAAATGCGGAGCCCTGGATGCTGTATCTGACCTATTCGGTCTGCTCCGGTCTTGGCTGCGGCTTTGCTTATTGCACGGTGCTCTATGCCCTGCAAAAATGGTTTGCGGATAAAAACGGTCTGATTACCGGTATCACCGTATTTTTCTTCGGCGCTTCCGTGATGGTGCTTTCTCCTGTGGTCAACAAGATGCTGGAGAATATGGGACTCACCGAAACCTTCCGGATTCTTGCCATTGTGTTTGGCATCATTACCGTGATCTGCTCCTTCTTTGTGGTGCAGCCGGATCCCTCCTATTACATGGAAAAGGCAAGCAAGGTGCTTCGTCCGGACGAATTCAAGCAGTTTACCCCCTCTGAGGTGCTCCGGACGCCAATTTACTACTGCCAGGTGGTGTCCATGATCCTGTCCTCCGGCGCATATCTGGTAATCATCCCCTTTATTAAGGATATTGCCATGGAGCGCGGAATGTCCTCTCACATCGGCGTCATTGCCGTTATGCTCACCGGCGCTGCCAATGCGGCAGGTCGAATCCTGGCGCCTATGGTGTCCGACAAGCTGGGACGGACCCGCTCGATTATCGTTTGCTGTGTGATTTCCGCGCTGGCTTGCGTTGGGCTGATCTTTGCAAACGGCGCAGCAAGCTATTTGCTGGCAGTGTTCCTGGTGGCATTTGCCTATGGCGGAACCTCCGGTATCAATCCGGTGATTTCCACTGAACTGTTCGGCGCCAAGAACTCCGGCACCAACTATGGCCTGGTGATGATCTCCATTGCCATTTCCTCGGTGCTGTTTGGTAAGATTTCCGCTTCTGCGGCAGGCAGCAGCTTTACTCCCATCTTCATCCTGTGCGCAGTGGTTTGCGTAGTGCCGGTGATTCTGATGTCCTGGCTCCATTGGTTCTGCGGCAAGGCTGGAAAGAATATCTGATTCATTCCATAAAAATCCCGTCAGAGCAGCTCTGACGGGATTTTTCTATCGATCGTTATCCATCAATTAGCCCAAGACCCTTTGCAATGCCGCTGGCAATGGCGTCGGCAACTGCCTGACGGTCACCGGCATAGCGGCGCATGTCGGAGGAGCTGTCAATAAAGCAGGTTTCCAGCAGACCGCAGGGAATGCCCTTGCGGAGAATTGTGGTTGGTACCACAAAGCTCCGGCGCGTAACACCGCGATTGTAGAAGCCCAAGCCTGCCATATTCTGCATCCAGACGGGAGAGACTTGCGGTGGGCGCAGGAAGTCCCTCCGGAAGAAGCCCGTATTCCTCTGCTTTTTCCAGATATACCTGATACCAGGGGCTGCCCTCCGGCGGGGTAAAATCGGACTGCAAGCCGTGGTACAGCTCGTAAATGCGAACCGCCAGTGTGGCGCATTCCGCCATGGTAAGGGTACCGGCGGGAACAAATTGTGTGTCGCTCTTTCCCTGCGCCAGCCCAAGGGCGTAGAGCAGCTGAACGCTGGGATAGTAGTAGGCATCCGTGGGAACATCCGCAAAGGGAAGCGGATCCGGCAGCTGCGACGGGATAAATGCGTCCATTCCTGCTGGTTTCTCCGGTTCTGCTGTGCTGTCTGCTTCCGCTGCGCTGCTTGCTCCGGCTGCTTCGTCTGCTGCCAGGGCAGAAAGGGAGGAGCAGCAGAGAAGGACAGCCAGCAGCAGTGCCAAAAGCTTTGCCATTTTCTTTTTCGTGTTTTTCACCTGCTTCAGCATAAATTTCAAATCAATGGTATCACAGTAAATGAATGGGGTCAAGAAAAATCCGACCTCACACAGGAAGTGTGAAGTCGGATTTGAGATTATGTGGTCATGCCTGAGGCTCCTGCGCAGCGTCCGGTGCAGGCTCCTGAGCGGGTACCTCTGTTTCCTGGGCATCCGGTGCAGGCTCTGCTGCGGGGATGGTGGTAATCAGGTCGGGATTCTCAGTGGTAACGTCCTCAGAGGTCACCTGAGTCTCCGCCTCAGCGGCAGCTTCGGGGGCAGACTCGGCGGGTTCGCCCTGCGGCTGTACACTGGCGGTTACGGAATCAATCTTTCCATCGCCGTCCAGATCCTCCAGAACTACGTCGGCAACACCATCGCCGTCCAGATCCAGCAGAATAGCGTCCTCCGGCTCGGTATTTTCCTTTGCCAGCTTCTTTACGGCAACTACAGCGGCTGCTGCGGCGCCGACACCGAGAATGGCAAGTCCGCTGACAAGATGCTTCTTTTTCATAGGAAATGCTCCTTTCCTGCTGTGCGGTTTGGGGCACAGCGTTCCATATCATTTTCATCATTATACTACATCATCCGGAAATGTGTGTGAACAATCTGTCAATTTTGGAGCAGTGCCGCAAAACCGAAGCGTGGTGCCTTAATGCCCCTTGAACTGGGAGGGCGTGGCACCCTCGTACTTTTTGAACGCCCGATTCATGGAGAGAAAGCTGGTGTAGCCCACGGAATGGGCGATTTCCTTCATGGTTTTATCGGAATGCATCAAAGATTTTGCCGCAGTAAGCCGGACATGCTGAATGGTTTCATAAATGCCCCGCCCAGTGTACTGCTTGAACACCCGGGTGGCATAAGAGGGCGTGATGCCAAACACAGAGGAAACCTCGGTCAGACCCAATGTCTCATCCGTATAATGACCCAGAATATAGGCGGACATTTTATCCACCCACTGCGGCTTTGGCTCCTGGGGCTCAGCATTCTGCGCTCGGCAAATGGCGTCGAAAATCTCGTCCAGAGCGCTGGTCAGCTCTGCAAGTGTCTGCGCTTCAGCAATTTTGGGCGCGGGATCCAGCGCATAGTACAGCCCAACGCCGATTTTATCCCGCAGCTCGTCCAGCACATCGAGAATTTTGCAGCAAATGCCGCCCAGACGAACCTGAAGAATTTTTACGGTAGGAGTTTCCTGAATAAACTCCCGATCGATCATCTCGTGGAGGACGTATTTGATTCCCGCAACATCCATCACCTGGAGCTTGGAAATCAGCTTTTTGTCCAGCTCCATCAGCTCCGAATGAATCATGGGATACGTGGTATTGTTGAGCGCGTCATAGGAAAGAATCTGACGGTCTGCGCCCAGAAAGTCGTTGTACCACAGGGCGTCCTGGGTATGTAAAAACGCCAGAGGAAGCTGACATAGCCCCTGTGCCAGATCGCTGAGCGCCATGGTGACGCTGATATCAAATTCCGTGTCCAGTGCCTCCATCACCTGGAGCAAAATCGGGGATATACTCTGGCTGAATTCTTCCCAGGACTGCTTCAAATTGATGATACACACCATTTGATAGTCCTTTTCCGCAGCAACGGCGATATTTTCTTCATTGAGCAGCTCGGTGAACATGTTGGAGAGCACGAAAAAGTGATGCCGGATGACCTCCTGCCATTCGGAGGTGGAAAAGACGGTGCTCCAACGTTCAATGCGCGCGGTCAATACGCAATACTGCTGGGCGATGGGATAAAACCCGGCGTCGTTGCACATTTTTCGCAGCTCGCGTTCATCGGTGATGAACAGCGGACTGGTTAAATGCGACACCAGATGGTCCAGCAGATAGATATCCTGAGGATGCTCTTTGCTCAAGAACGGTCACCTCTCCTTATGGAAGCTCGGATGCAATCTTCCTATTATTCCTTGTATATAGTATCAAATATGATACTGAGGAATCAAGTTTTTTTCAGAATCTAGTCAAAAATTCATAGGGTATAACCTGATTTCTGTCAGTTTCCATCTGCGGCAGAGTGTGTTATTATGAGCTTGGGATATTGACCACATCCCTATGAATTGTTTGGCGCTTCCCATGGGGCGCGCTCCGTGGAAAGCGACCGGAAACGGAGGAACTGAGATGAAAACAAAAAAGATTTTGGCTCTGCTGCTGAGTCTGGCACTGTGTCTTGGACTGCTGGCTGGCTGCGGCGGCGGTTCCGCATCGTCACAGGCGCCGGCGTCTGCTCCGGCACAGGAAAGCGAACAGGCACCGGCAGAAACGCAGACTCCCATCGCGCCTGCTGCGGACAGCGCGGAGGCTTCTCTGGCAGATTCCACAGTAGACAGCACCCCTGAGGAGCCCCAGGGACTTCAGGAGGTACCGCTGCCCATTGAGGAAGAAGCGATACACTATAGCTGCTGGATGCCCGTTGCACCCTATGTCAGCACCATGATGAATCTGGAGGACTTCTCCCAGCAGGTTGCCATGGTGAAGATGATTAACGAGGCAACCAATGTTTATATCGACTTCAACGCAGTGGCAGGCGGCTTTGTGGAGCAGGAGTCCTTTAACCTGATGATTGCCGGTGGCGACTATACCGACATCATCGGCGTTATGAACTACTATGGCAGCTCCAGCGGCGCAGCCGGAGGCAGCAGCGGACATGAAAAGGCGATTAACGACGGCATTATCATTGATCTGTATGACTACCTCAAGGAGTATGCCCCCAACTACTGGTATCTTCTGACCTCTGACGACAATGCCTATATGACCATGCGCACCCAGTCCGGCTACATGGGCTGCATTGCCCAGCTGTTGAAAAAGGCTGGTACAGAGAATCAGGGTATGATCGTTCGGAAGGACTGGCTGGAGGCATCCGGCGTTGGCGAGCTGGACACCCTGGATCAGTATGAGAAGTATCTCACCTATTGTAAGGACAATTATGGCGCATATGCTTATCTCCAGTATCAGGGCATGGATACCGACTGGGGCTCTGCCTTTAACATCACCCCCGGCAACTTTAATGTGGTAGACGGCAAGGTGGTCCATTCCTTCACCACCCAGGCGTTCCAGGATTACCTTACCAAGATGAACGACTGGTACAAGAAGGGCTTGTTTAACGACGACTTCTACAATGACAACGACATTACCACCGTCCGTACCGATATGGCAAACGATCTGTGCTCCTTTGTAGACGGCTCCGCAGAGGGCATGAGCAATATTTTTGATATGAACCCTGACAACACTGCCATGGAGCTGAAGGCAACCGCTTATCCCAAGGCGGATGGCGTGGATGAAATCCATGTTGGATTCGAGTCCAAGCTCATTAAGAACAGCGACACCTGGGCAGTCTCCGTTGCCTGCGAGGACCCCATTCCGCTGATGAAGCTGGTGAACTGGCTCTATTCCGAGGAAGGTCAGCAGATGTACAACTGGGGCGAAGAGGGCGTTTCCTTTGAGTATGACGACAACGGCGATCCCCAGTGGACCGATCTGGTGGTCAACAACCCCGACGGTCTGAACTTCATGTTTGCCTCCTACCTTTATGCCACCGGCGTCGGCTCCGTCTATTTCCCTGGCGTTTATGACATGGAGAAGGGCTTCTATTCCTACAACGACGATCAGCTGGAAGCTGTGGATACGCTGGCAAACCTGACGGATGGCGCGTATAACATGCCTGCCTATGTGAGCCTGGACACTGCCGAACAGGAGCAGTACAACAGCTACGCCACCGATCTTGACACCTATGCCAAGGGCATGATCCTGAAGTTTATCCTGGGTGACGAGCCAATGAGCAACTATCAGGCGTTCCTGGACACCTGCGTGGAGATGGGTCTGAATGAGATGACCGAAATCTATCAGACTGCCTATGATCGCGGTCAGGCTGCTCTGTCCGAGAAGGACGCATAACCGCTGTCACCTCTGCAAAGAAATCAACCTGCTGCCGGATGACCTCCGGCAGCAGGTTTTTTGCAAAAAACACAGGAAAAACGAAAAAAAGACTTGCACATTTCTTGACACTGTGATATGCTAACAGTTGCCTAACTTAAAATCAGCGTAGTGCGCCATAAACGGCGATTTCTTTTTGGCTGAATAAGCAGGACTTCACTTTATACGAAGGAAGTGCAATATGGCAAGCACAAATCACACTGCAGATAAACTGAGTGAAGAAGCCAAGGCTCCGGTGCTGGCGCTGTTGGCAAAGGGGCAGAAATCCGGCGTGCTTCAGTCCGCAGAAATCCTCAGCGTGCTGGAAAAGCTGGACATCAACGCCGAGCAGATTGAGCATATCTACGACACCATCGAAAGCATGGGCATTCAGATTATGGGCGCTGAACTGGAGTTGGATGCACCCGAGGGCGCAGCCTCCGAAGAAGAGGAAGAGCTGGTTGACCCGGTAGAGCTGGCAGCGGAATATAATCTGGATGATCCGGTGCGCATGTACCTCAAGGAGATCGGTCAGATCCGCCTGCTCACCGCTGAAGAGGAGCAGGAGCTGGCAGCCAGGGTTGCCCAGGGCGACAAATATGCCAAGGATAAGCTCACCGAAGCAAATCTCCGTCTGGTG
This sequence comes from uncultured Eubacteriales bacterium, assembly GCA_905201305.1. Classification (GTDB taxonomy): domain Bacteria; phylum Bacillota; class Clostridia; order Oscillospirales; family Oscillospiraceae; genus HGM13006. The sequence goes on along the minus strand of CAJKNS010000038.1, from coordinate 155 downwards.
GTTTCCATTGCAAAGAAGTATTCCGGCCGCGGGCTTCACATTCTGGACCTGATCCAGGAGGGCAACACCGGACTGATTCGCGCAGTTGACAAGTTTGACTACACCAAGGGCAATAAGTTCTCTACCTATGCTACCTGGTGGATTCGGCAGGCCAT
>CAJKNS010000037.1 GCA_905201305.1 uncultured Eubacteriales bacterium | reverse complement strand
CGCAGAGTAATCTGCGGGGCTCTATTCTCACTTTCTCACATCTTGTCTCACTTCTCGCTGTCAAAATCTCCAATGAATCAAAAACTTTTCAACAATTCCCACAAGGCATTTTCGGTTTCGGATGCTATAATGAAATTACGAAAACGGAAACGCCTTGGAAGTCTCTTCCGTTCTTTCTCCGTTTTTCTTCCACTGTATATGTTTTATGCCCGGATATAACGCAGTCCCGGCAGATTGGAGGATATGATGAAAATTCAGAATGTAACCATCGCCGGCGGCGGTGTATTGGGCAGTCAGATTGCCTATCAATGCGCCTATGCCGGATTTCATGTGACCACCTATCTCCGCAGCGAAGCCTCAATTCAGCGCGCTCAGCCCAAGGTACAGCGGCTCCATGGCATCTATCAAGCGGAGCTCACCGCTGCCAAAACCCAGGGCGGTCCGGTCAGCCGCGGACTGATTTTTAACGGCGATCCTGCCGCTGCGGATTATGACGCGCTGCTTCATCAGGCAGATGCAGCATTTGAACACTTCCACTATGAAACGGATTTGGCAGCAGCCGTTGCCGACGCCGATCTGGTGATTGAAGCCCTTGCCGAGCAGCCGGACGCGAAGAAGGCATTTTTTGCCCAGCTCCAGCCCCTGCTGCCGGAAAAGACCATCATCGCCACCAACTCCTCTACCCTGCTGCCCAGTGTCCTTGCGGATTCCACCGGACGCCCGGCAAAGTTCCTGTCTCTGCACTTTGCCAATAACATCTGGAAGCAGAACATTGCCGAGGTTATGGGTCATCCCGGCACCGACCCCCAGGTATTTGAGACCGTGGCAGAATTCGCTGCCCAGATGGGCATGATCCCCATGAAACTGAAAAAGGAGAAAGCGGGATATATCCTCAACTCCATGCTGGTGCCCTTCCTGATGTCCGCTCAGGAGCTTCTGGCAGACGGCATTGCCGATGTGGAAACCATCGACAAAACCTGGATGATCTCCACCGGCGCCCCCTTTGGTCCCTTCCGGATTCTTGATATTGTAGGCATTACCACAGCCTATAACATCATTATGAACTACCCGGATGCCACCGATCCCACCTCGCTCCACGGAAAACTGGCAAAGCTGCTGAAGGAGGATTATCTGGATCAGGGCAAAACCGGCGTCAACGCCGGCGAAGGCTTCTACTCTTACAAATAAGCAAATCAGCAAAATCCCTCTGCACCGTTCATTGTGCAGAGGGATTCTTGTTTTATACTATTTATACTTTATCCGTGTCCAGCCGCTGAATCACGTGGCAAAATCCGTTCAGACTCTCCTCCTTGGAGCGCTGATAAATCCGCTCCAGCAGCTGGGCAAACTCCTGCTGTTCCTGCGGCGTCAGTTCCTCCAGCAGCCATCCATAATAGGTGCTTTCGATATACGCTTTGGAGTTTTTCAGCTGGTCTGCCCGCTCTGTGGCAAACAGCAGCTGACTTCTTCCGTCCTGAGGGTTCTCCTTTCGGATCAAAAAGCCCTTTGTCTCCAAGCTGGCAATCTGCCGCGCCAGAGCGCCCTTATCCAGCCCCAGCTGTTCCCGGATGCCCGCCTGGGTGATGCCGGGATTTTTTCGGATCACATGGATCACGTCGAACTCCGCCGTTCCAACCCCCTGGTCCCGGAGCATCCTGCCTGCCAGCTTCGAGGCTTCTCGGGATATCTTTGTAATTTGCCGTTTTGTGATGTCCATGGCAAGTGCTCCCTTCGGGTGATATAGATAGATGATAACACAACTTTTTCAATTCGTCAACGACGCCGTTGCGATCTTAGCACTGTACCCTTATCTCACTGGCATTTTGCTTCCTTCCAGTCGCTGTTTTCCCAATAACGCTGGAGCATCGCTGCCACCTGGGCTCTGGTTGCAAAGGACCTGGGCTCCAGCCGTCCGCTGCCGGTGCCCAGCGCAATGCCATGCGCGACCGCCCAGGACATTCCTTTACGGGCATATTCCGCCACGCGATTCCAATCGGAAAACTCTGCTTCGTTTTCCTTTGCCGGTTCATCCACGGCTGCATTTGGGTGTTCCTTTGTCCACCAGCGGTACAGAATCGTCGTCATCTCCTCCCGGGTCAGATTCCGATCCGGCGCAAAGTGCGCTGCATCCGCGCCCGTAACAATGCTCTGCTGATACGCCCACAGCACGGCATCGTAGTAAAACTGCCACCGGGGCACATCCACAAAGGGCATGGATTCGCCTGTCATATCCGGCGCACCCGCCGCACGATAGAGCACTGTAATCAGCATACCGCGGGTCATTTCCGCGTCCGGCGAAAACTGATTTTGCTCCGTTCCATTCATCAATTCCCGCTGCGCCATATATTCCACAGTATCGGCATACCATGCCTGACGCTTGACATCCCGGAATCCTGCAACCAGCACATACTCCTCAGTCTGCTCCTCCAGCCACTGGGCAATATGCGGTAGAAACAGCGCATGCCCCTCCGGGTTCAAGTGCCATGCATCCGTTTTCGTCAGGAAATACTGCTCACGGAACTCCCGCTTATTGGCGTAAATCCCGCTGATCTCCGGATCACGCGCCTGATAGCAGGGAATCCCCCGGGCTGCACACACCTGGGTCATCGCCTCCTGATACTCCGCCTCAGTCGCATAAGAGGACGGTGCACGATTTTTGGGAATCCACGGTGTCATGAACAGGATCACAGATTTGGGGTATTTCTCCTGAAGCCGGTCGATCATTCCATTGATTGCCCCCTGAAAGGTTTTCGGATCTCGCTCTGTCAGGGAGTCTCCCAATGGAATCGCACAGTACCAGTCGTTTCCCCCGCCTTCCACCAAAATCAGATCGTAATTCCCGTCCGGCAGCTCCCGCTCCACCATCGGTTCATAGCAGCCGCCCACCATGTAGCCCTTTTGATCCGCCGATGCAATGGTGGAGGCGCTGATGGCACAATTGGTCACCTGCATTCCATAGCAGCTGCCCAGCATGGACACCCAGGACTGCTGTGGGTCCTCCAGCCCATATCCCGCCATAACGCTGTCGCCGATGCACAGGATGGACGTTCCCTCCAGAATTGTCTCCTGTCTCTGCGGCGCTGCCTGCACCGCATTGTGTTCTGCTTCCGCATCAAACAGCGCCGTATAGGCTGCCGGCGGCGTATCCTCCAGACCGTCTATTGCATAGCCCGGCAAAATCAGCATTCCAAAAAGCAATAGCAGCCACACGATCCCTGTTTTTGTTTTCATTCTTTCATCCCCGTTCTTCAATTTGTCCTGACCCGTTGGTTCTGAAATCGACATTCCACCATATTTTATCCGAATCTTGGATTGATTTCAAGCATATTTCCAGCTTTACTGAACGGTTACACCGTTTTCTCCACTGTCTCCTTCTTCGCCAGCTCCCGGGAAACGCGAATCAAATCCTGAACCAGCGGATTCCGGTTTGCCCGCTCCCAGCAAACAACCTCCTGATACATCCCCCGGTCGTCAATGGGAATGGTTCGAATTTCGGATTTTGCCCGAATGCCGTTATTGCAGCCCAGAACTCCTACCGTCAAATTTGTCTCTATATTCAGCAGCAAATCCTCAAAATTCTCCACAAAATAAAAGTTTCTGGGAGCAATTTCGTAAATGCGGCATACATTGCGCACCAGCTGGTAGGATGCCGGAGAAATCTGCGGATCCAGCGCCACAAACGGAACGTTTTCCAGTTCCTTCAGAGACGCCGCATTTGCCAGCGGATGCCCCGTACAAATCAGTGCTCCCACATCCAGAGGCTTAATATTTGCACAGGTGACGTTGGGCGGCAGCGTTGTATTCCCCTCCCAGCCCATGGTGATAATCGCGTCATATTTTCCTTCTGCCAGCCGGGCATTGAGCGCCTCATAGGAACGCCGTTCAAATATGAACCGATAATTCGGATACAGGGACTGTAAGGTGGTATACCGCTGACGAATAAAATCAAAGCCCTCCAATACGCCGATTCGCACCTCCGTATGGGCGGCATCCAGCGTTCTTGCCCGTTCAAAGGTCGTTTCAATCAGTGCGGGAATGTGCTTGAGCTTATCATAAACCAGCTCTCCCGCCAGTGTCAGCTCAACGCCGTTTCGGGATCGCTCAAACAGCTTGACGCCCACTTCTTCTTCAAACAGGGAAATCTGCTTACTGAGATTTGGCTGCGCGATATACAGCTTTGCCGCCGTATGGGTGATATTTTTACATTCTGCCAGTGCAACAAAGTAGCTTAAGCGGTTGAGATTCATGCTCCGTCACGCCCTTTCTGCCCCCACTATAGCACAAATCCCTCCGAATTGTAAATATAGCCATATGAAAATCTATATACCTAAATCCATATAGATATTTTACAAGGGCTGCACCTCCGCTTATAATAAGGCTGTTACAAAATAAAAGGAGGCCCCGAAATGAAAAAGAAACCTCGTCTGCTGGCAGTTCTTTTGGCTGCTGTAATGCTGCTTGTTCTCTGCACCGCCTGCGGAGATTCCGCCACATCCGCAGGGAATCCCGCACAGTCTGAGCCCACAGCAGCAGACTCCAACACAGCGCCGGCAGAGCAGTCTTCGCAGGCTGCACCCCAGGAAGACAGCGCAGCAGCGTCCGAACAAAGCTCCGCTCTGGAGGAAATCTCCCTTCCGCTGACCGATGAAACGGTAACCCTGACCTGGTTCACCTCTCTGCTCAGCGCCAATGACCGAAAGTATCTGGACTCCATGGCGGACAACGTTGCGCTTCAGCATCTGGAGGAGCTCACCAACGTTACCATTGAGCCCATTGAATCCGATTCCGAAACCTATTCCGAAAAGCTGAACATTATGATTGCCAGCGGCGACTATACCGATCTCATCTATAACGCGATAGACTTTGTAAACAGCCCCGATCAGATGGTCCGGGATGAGGTATTCCTGGATATTACCGAGCTGATTGCGTCGGATATGCCCAACTATCAGAAGGTTCTGAATGACGATCAGGATTTCGCGCTGGAAACCAAAACCGCAAACGGCGCCATTGTTGCAGTTTACGAATATGTACCGGAGTCCGCGGGTGAAAACCTGGGTCTGTTCATTCGTCAGGATTGGCTGGATGACTGCGGTCTTTCCCTGCCGGTCACCTATGACGATTGGGATCAGGTGCTTGCTGCCTTCACCAACGAAAAGGGCGCAACCCTGGCATTCGGCGTACAGCAGTCCGGTATTCCCATCAATGAGACGTTCTCTGCCGGCTACGGCGTGGCATTGTCCCCCGGCTATGTAACGTTCCAGGAGGACGGCTATCCCTTCTATCAGGTGGACGGTACGGTAAAATGCGGCTATCTGGAGGATGGCTTCACGGACTACATCACCATGATGCACGATTGGTATGAAAAGGGCTACATTGGAAACGACTTTGTCTCCAAGGAGATGCCCGACGCCTATGCCGACGACCTGATGGCACAGAAAACCGGTGCATTCTACTTCTACCGGGATGCCTGTGATGTGCTGAGCGGCATGGCGGGCGGAACCGTTGTCCCCTGTCCCAGCCCCGTAAAGGAAGCAGGCGACACCCTCCATATCGGCGGATACATGTCCCATGTAGGCGACTATTCCAACACCATCACCAGCCAGTGCGAATACCCCGAGCTTGCGGCAAGATTTATGGACTATCTCTATTCCGAGGACGGCTACTATCTCACCAACTATGGCGTAGAAAATGTCTCCTGGACCATGGAAAACGGTGAGCCGCAGTTTATGGACGTGGTGACCGATCCCGCCGGTGTGACCGGTGACGAGGGCTTCTCCACCAACATTGCGCTGGACGTCTATGCCTTCCGGAGACTGGGCGGACAGTATAACCCCAACCGCGCCAGCGCCGTCTATTCCGATACGTTTAATTCTCTGACCAGCGTGTGGTACGGCAATCGGGATGCCAACAATGACATTCCCACCTATGTCACCCTGTTGGAGGAGGATCAAACCCAGTTCGACAGAATCTGGACGGATATCCAGACCCTGATCCTTGAAAGTGTTGCTAAATTCATCAACGGCGGCAAGTCCCTCAGCGAAATTGGGAGCTTCCAGGACCAGCTGCGGCAGATGGGCATTGAGGACTGCATTGGATACTATCAGTCCGCCTATGACACCTATGTAAAATAACCGCTTTGATCGCCTCTCCATTTGGGGAGGCGATTAAAGAAAGAACGGAGTGTGGCAGATGCGAGCTTTTCTAACACGATTTTCCGCCTGTGATCCCGATATGCGTCCGGGCATCCGCTGGTGGCTGCCCGGTGCGAAGCTGGATGACCGGGAACTGATTCGTGAGCTGGAGGATATGCACCGGGCTGGAATCGGCGCAGTGGAGCTTTCCTGCCAGAATCAGAACGGAGACGGTTGGGGCAGCCCTCAGTGGTTTTCCCATTTTAAGGTCATCCTGCGGGAAGCCGGGAAACGGAACATGAAGGTGGACTTTATGCCCGGTGTCCATTGGGTGACCACCGCCATCGGTCTGGAGCTCTATGGCAGTGGCTCCGAAAAAGAGCTGGTGCAGTGCAGCGACACAAAAACATTGCCCCGGGCGCCCATCCGCTGGTCCATCCCCGCACCGCTGCCAAGACCCGGCGGCAATGGGAACCACGACTTTGACCGCCGTGTCCCGGTGGAACAGGGCATTTTCCTGGGCGCTGTGATCCGCAATCCAGCCTCCGGAGATACTGTGTTCCAAATGGAAGGGACCGACGGCTGGATTTCGCTGACGTCAACCCCTGCCCTCTTCCTGGAATGGACGCCCCCCAGCGAAGGAGAATGGGAGCTTCTCAGCTTTTGGGAGCTTCCCACCGGGATTCTGGTACGAGGCAATCCTGCCATCGACCATTTTCATCCGGACGGATCCGGCGCGGTCATCGCATGGTGGAACCGGACGCTGGAGCAGGACCCGGAGCTAAAGCAGCTCATACGGGATTACGCCCGATATTTGTTCCTGGACTCGCTGGAGCTTGGCACAAAACGGCTTTGGAGCCATGGCATGCTGCCGGAATTTCGGCGGCGCAGAGGCTATGATCTGCTGCCGGAGCTGCCCCGCCTGTTTTCCGATGCCCCGGAGGATGCAGCCTTGCAGCGGGATTATGACCAGGTTCTCACGGAGCTGCTGCGGGAAAACTACTTTTCCGCATTTTCCCGCTGGTGTGAAGCCAACCGGCTTCGCCTGCGCGCCCAGTCCTGCTATGGCATCCACAGTGAAATGGCGCAGGTATCCACGGCGATTCATTGCCCGGAAACCGAGCGTCTGGGCTTTACCGACAGCATCGACGGCTATCGGAATCAGGCTGGAACCGTTCATGTGCAGAATAAGCCGGTTTATTCCGCAGAGCTTGCGCCGGTATTGGGGGCAGGCTACCGGCAAACCTGGCGGCAGCTGCTGTTCCATACCTATCGTTGTTTTGTCTCCGGCGTCAACTATGCCGTCTGGCACGGCTATGCATACCGGACCGACCTGGAGGATTCCCGGGAGCAATGGCCCGGCTACAGCCCCATGACGCCGCTGTTTGGCGAGGAACTGGGCAGCCGGATTCCAAGCTGGCAGTACTGTCGTGCCGCCAATGACGCAATCACGCGGCAGCAAACATTTTTGCAGTATGGCACCGCGAAAGTAGATCTTGCCGTCTACCATCACAGCTATTACGAGAACAACCTTGCCCCGGACTATTCCATGGAGGACACGCTGGAAACCCATGGCTACAGTCTGGACTATCTCAGTCCCAGCCTGATGCAGCCGGAGCTGGAGGTAAAAGACGGCATGCTGCTGCCCAACGGTCCGGGCTATCGCGGTATCCTGCTGCTCAACCAGCAGACCATTTCCCTCCACGGCGTCCGATGCCTGACTCGGTATGCACAAAAGGGGCTGCCGATTCTCATTGTGGGTGCTGTGCCCAGCCGCAGTCCGTTTGCCCGGGAAACCGGCATTGACCGGGCAATGCAGCAGCTGCTTGCCCAGGAAAACGTTCATCAGCTTGCAGGACTGCAAGACGCCGTGAATCTGCTATCTCGGCTAAATATCCTTCCGGCAGCCATGCCAAAAGCCCCCACAGGGCTGCTATGCGCCCACCGCGCCAATCACTGCGGGGATTATTACTATCTGCTTGCCCAGGAAAAGCAAGCCGGCAACCAAAAAACCACGCTGCCCGGAAACGCCATTCATACGGAGCTCACATTAAAGGGAACCGGCAGCGTCTACCGGCTGGACCCCTGGACCGGCAAGGCTTTCATTTTGCCCACGCTGCGCGCCGAACCGGGCAGCGTTACGGTAATGCTGCACCTGAACGGAAACGACGCGGCACTCCTGATGGTAACGGAAGAACCCGTGGAGGCGGAACCGCTCCCGGTATTCCGGCGGCAGCAGCAGCTTTCCCGCTGGGATTTGACGCTTACCACCTGGCAGCCGGCTTCGGAATCCCATCTGGAAACGGAAAAGGCAACCTGTACCTTCCACCACACGCCGCTGCTTTCCTGGGAAACCCTGATGGGTCAGCCCTGCTCCGGCACCGGCGTGTATACCACCGACTTTTTTGCCGAGCAGCCAGCGCCATATGCGCTGGAGCTGGGGCAGGTTTCGGACTGCTATCAGGTATTTCTGAACGGTCAGATCGTACCGGGCGGCAATGTGGTCACCCCGCAGCTGCTGCTTTCCAATGTCCGGCAGGGGCATAATCATCTGGAAATCCGGGTGGGCTCCAACCTGTATGGCGTGATGCAAAAACACAATCGCACCTGTGAAGCGCTGTTCGGCAATCATTTGCCGCCTATGCCGGGCGTACAGGCAGCGGAACTGAATACCGATGCAGGGCTGCTTGGACCGGTGGTGCTGCATACAACCTAAGGAGAGAGAACCATGAATCAGTTTTGGAAGATTACACAGCCGCTTACAATCGGGAATGTGATTTTAAAATCGCACATCTATTCCTCCTGCGCTCTGCCGCACTATCTTCAGGGACCGGAAACCTACCCCAGCGATGCAATGATGGCGTTCTTTTCCTCCGTTGCAAAAAACGGCGCGGCAATGATTCCCCTGGACGAATGCGGCGGCTATCCCGAAATGCGCTTTCAAGGCGGCGGAATGCCCGATGCCGCCCATATGCCCATGTTTGATATGCGGGACCCGTCTGTGCAGAATAAGCTTTCAGAACTGGCAGAGGAGCTGCACTTTCTTGGTACAAAGCTGCTTTTAAAAACGGAGCTGACCTATCCCGAAGGCTATTCCCTGCACGGCGGAGAAATCTTTGAATTTCTGAAGGGAACCACCCGCCAGACTCAGCCCATTTCCGAGGAAAAGATGCAGGAGATGGTAGACCAATTTGTGAAAAAGGTCTCCCTCTACCGCAGTCTGGGCTACGACGGGCTTACCATTCGCACGGACGGCTATGTGGGCTGGCAGCCGAAGGAACGTCAGGATGCCTACGGCGGCAGCGTCACCAATCGGACCCGCCTGCTGCACCGCTGTCTTTCCGCAGTCAAGCAGGCGCTGGGGCAGGATTTTCTGATAGAAGCCGTTATGGCAGGCGAGCTTCCTCTGGGCTACGGCGGGGATTTTGACGCTCAGGTAGATGCCCTGGGAAACAAAATCCGCACCGCACAGCCAAAGGGCAGCTATCAGCTGGAGGATACGCTGGAATTCCTCCGCGCATTCGACGGCATCGTTGACGTGCTGCAGCTGCGGGAGCATGATGCCTTCCTTGCCCAGCCCACCACCTATAATTATACCGGCACACCGGGAACCGTTTCCTGCGCAAAAGCCATTCGTCAATCGGGCTTCCGGGGCATCATTGCCCTGAACGGCGGATTCCAAGCCCCCGGTCAGATAGAGCAGCTGCTGGAAAGCGGCGTATGCGACATGATTGCCATGGGCAGAGCCTTTTACGCCGATCCGGACTATTATGAGAAAATACGGCAGGATCGTGCGCAGGACATCGTGCCCTGTATCAAGTGCAACCGCTGCCACGGTCTGGTTCGCGCCCCCTGGATCAGCGTCTGCTCCGTCAATCCCACGCTGGGCATGCAGCACAAGCTGGAACGTCTGGTGGCTCCGACCACAAAGAAAAAGCGTGTTGCCGTCATCGGCGGCGGACCGGCAGGTATGGAAGCCGCAATGGTCGCAGCCAAGCGCGGTCATTCGGTTACGCTGTACGAAAAGGAAAGCCATCTGGGCGGTCAGCTTCGCCATGCGGACTATTTCTCCTTCAAATGGCTGCTGAAGGACTATCGGCTGTGGCTGGAACGGCAGCTTAAGGCATGGAAGGTGGAAATTCACACCGGCGTTGCCCTGACTCCGGCGCAGCTCAAGGAGGCGCACTATGACTGTGTGATCTCCGCTGTCGGCTCCCGGCACATTGTACCGGGCATCTGCAAAAGTATGACCGGAACCTTCCGCACCTGCTGGGATATCATCGGTCACGAGGACCGGCTGGGCGCCAGGATTGCGCTGCTGGGCGGCTCTCACACCGGCACGGAAACCGCCATGTATCTGGCGGAGCACGGGCATACGGTTTATGTGTTTACCCGTCAGGACGTGATTGCCAAGGACGCGCCGCCGCTGCACAACATCGGCATGGATCACGTTGGCGTGGACAAAAGCGGTATGGTCCGTACCTTTGCCAGCTGGGAAAACTATGCGCGCATTATCCCCGTCACCAATGTCCACTACGAAGCGGTTACGGAAAAAAGCGTAACCTATCGGATTGGGGATGGTCCGGATATCACCGGAGAATTTGACGATGTCGTCATCAGCGGCGGCGTTGTATCCGAGACTGCCGCAGCCATGCAATATGCGGACTGTGCGCCGGAGTTTTACGCAGTGGGCGACTGCAACGGAACCAGAAATCTTCAAACCTGCACCAGAGACGCCTTTGCAAAGGCAAGCCAGATTTAGGGCAACACCGCATAATTGCGTCTGCGGGCTTTGACGATCCTTGCCGAATTATACGATATGAAATGGATGGACAGCGCTACCCCAACCGCATCATTCTGGGCACCGAAACCTATCCCCCGGAGATTGCGCGAAACTGGGACTGCGTCCTGCATATGAACCATGTCATTGGTGATTTCACCTGGGCGGGATGGGATTATCTCGGAGAAGCCGGCGTTGGAATTCCCGGCTATGTCCCAGGCGAAGGAGGCTTTATGGCTGATTTTCCGGCTCAGCTCCCCTATGTGGGCGACTTTGACTTAACCGGTCGCCGCAGACCGGCTTCCTATTACCGGGAGATTGTATTCGGGCTGCGGACAGCTGATTTTGGAAAAGCGTCCGGGAACATCCACCGTCACCCTGCAATGTGAGGGAACCACCTCCGTTATAGAACTATAATCATTCCTTCTATTCCAACCAGCAGAGAGTGCCTGCAAGCAAGCAGGTGCTCTCTGATTTTCTTTTGTACCATTTTCTCTTGACATATGTACGAAATCGTACTATAATGCGTTTTGTCCGATTTCGTACATTGGAGGGAACATGATGGAAAATGCCCGGCAGAATTTAATTCACAAAATCAACTATCTGATGCAGGAAACCGATGCAATTTATCACCATGCAGCATTAAAGCTCAAAATCAGCGACAGTGTTTCCAATGTCCTGTATGCAATCTATGACATTGGTCCCGGCTGTCTGCTCAGCGATGTCTATAAAAGCTCCGGCATCAGCCGTCAAACCGTAAATTCCGCCATTCGCAGTTTGGAAGCAGCAGATATTTTATACCTGGAGCCCTATCGCGGGCGCGCAAAAAGGATTGTTTTAACCGAAAAAGGCACACAATATATCAGGGAAACTGCCGCAAAGTTGTTTGATGCCGAAATGGCTGCATTTAACAGCTGGACCGAGGAAGAAATCAGTGCGCACCTCCAGCTGATTGAAAAATACAACGAGTGCTTTCGCCGCGAAATTGAAAAACTATAAACGAAAAAGGAGTTTCTATGCAAATCCAGCTATCTGAACATTTTACTTACAAAAAGCTGCTTCGCTTTACGCTGCCCACCATTGCAATGATGATCGTAACCTCCATATACAGCATTGTGGACGGTTTCTTTGTGTCAAACTTCGCCGGAAAAACGCCCTTTGCCGCCATCAATTTGATTATACCCTCCTTTCCTGCTGATTTGAATCTATTGCCATTATAACAGCTGTGACCATCATTTCAACGTTCAACTTCATTACATTAACACTATGCAATACATGCGTTCACACTTACATTTGATATTATGATATAACGAATATAATGATAATGCCGCATTCCTTCAGAATGCGGCATGAAAAATGTAATTTCGTTAGTACGCCATTTCGCGGTAGGCAATCGGTGTCAGCCCGGTTGCTTTTCGTATGGCACGATACATGGACATGGTGCTGCCATATCCGCACCGGTTGGAAATGTCCTCAACGGTTGCATCCGTTTCCCGGAGCAGCTTCATAGCATAGTCCGTGCGCTTCTCTCCGATATAATCGGACAGTGATTTTCCGGTTTCGTGCTTAAAATGATAGGATAGATTGGACTGCGTCAGGTTCATCTCGGCGGCGATTCCTGCCACGCAGAGATTGCTGTCAAACAGATGCTCATGGACAAAATTGATCACGTTCATCAGGCAGAATTCCTGTCCGGCTTTTCGTCTCCGTGGGCTGTACTGCTCAAAGATATCGGAAAGCACCAGATCAATCCGCTGGTTGAGCTCATCAATGGAGCGGTATTCCAGCAGCTCGTTAAAATTAAGAGCGTTATTGGTAGAACGGGTAAGATCCAGACCGTTGCGCTGCAGCTCCAGAATCAGCAGCGAGAAGAAAATATGGCAGCGATTCTGCACCAGCCGCCGGGGATGATGCGTGTCCACCAGCAGCTTTCCGCTGATTTCCTCCGCAACCGCAGGGGTATATTCCTCATGAAACATTCTGAAAACCGTATGCTGGACGACCTGCAGCAGCCGGTTGATATCTTCAAGAAACGTCGGCATGGAGGCGGTTTCCTGCGGCGCCTGGCAAAAGTCCGGCTTTGCAAAATTTGCATACGCCATTAAATCGCGGCTCTCATCATAGCTCTCGTGTATGCCGCGCAGTCCGTCATGTACGGCGCTGACTGCGATTTGCAGCCGGATATGGTATTGCTCGTAGACCGCAAGCTGGAATTTTCTCCATTCTGTTCCGCTAAGCTGCTGGATCTCTGTGACGTCTCGATTGTGCTCCGTGGAAAAATAGTTGATTGCTACTACCATTCCGCCGAATTCTGTTGGGTAGATCAGGGATTTTCCGAGAAAATAGGACCGGATCATATCGCAGATGATTTCGTTTTGCAGCTCCCGCTCGGAGTCCAGCTTGCCATCAATGGGGAAATAGTCCCGCTTTTCCGGCTGAATCACAACCGTCAGATAGCTCCCGTTTCCAATATGTACGCCGCAGATTTCCAGCTGCCGTACCAAATCGTGAGAGGATTCCGTGCGAAACGCATTGGTAAGATAGTCGAGGGTCTGCGCAATTTTAAGTTTTCTATGGCAACACCGCACAAATGCGTCTGCGGATTCTGACGGAGCTTTTCCACCAGAAATGCGTTTGTAAAACCTTGAAATACACAAAGTATTCCTGCG
>CAJKNS010000036.1 GCA_905201305.1 uncultured Eubacteriales bacterium | reverse complement strand
TTGTGCCCGCGGTAAAGGCGAAGCTTCAGTCCTGCCGGGAGCGGGGGGACGAGATTATTTTCACTCGGGATACCCACGGCGAGGATTATCTTTCCACGCCGGAGGGGAAAAAGCTGCCGGTGGTACACTGCGTTCAGGGAACTCACGGCTGGGAGCTGGCGCCGGGTCTGTGGCAGCAGGGAGAAACCATCATCGACAAGCCCACCTTTGGCTATACTGGCTGGGCGAATATGGACTTCCGGCAGGTGGAGCTGGTGGGACTGTGCACGGATATCTGCGTGGTGTCCAATGCGCTGATTCTCAAGGCACTGTTCCCGGCGGCGGAAATCTCCGTGGATGCGTCCTGCTGTGCCGGAGTGACGCCGGAGAGTCATCAGGCGGCGCTCCTGACCATGAAAATGTGTCAGATCGACCTGATCGACGGCTAAGTCCGAGCTGCATCGCAATTCAGAAACGCTGCCGGAATTGCGGTGCGGCTGTTCACTGGTTGACATAAAAGTTCGCAGACGAATTACATACAATTGATTGTCATATCACACAAAAATATTGTGTAAATTTAGCACTCAGTACTTGACAGTGCTAGGCAGGGTGCTATAATAAAGACATACAGAAAGGGTGCGGTTCAAAGGAGCCGGATGCCCCAATGAATGGAGTTTGACCTTGCTTTTTCGTGGAAAATATATTTTTTCTCACGAAGACAGGCTGAAGCTATTGCACTTTTCTGTGCAGTGTGCTAAACTTAAAGAGTACGAAGTGATTGTACACGGTTACGCTTCGGAACGGATTAACTTTTGAAAGGAAGTTCTTTACTATGGCTAAGTACAGAATTCAGAGAGCCAAGGGCGTAGAGGGCAGCACCATCTACACCTACACTGCTCCCGGTCACAACGAGTGTGTTCCTACCCGTCTGTTCGACGTTGATGGCGGCGGCGCTAACGACATCGAGGGCGGCAAGATGATCATGGGTATCACCTATTTCGTACCCGGCGGCGGATGCGATTACGGTGCAAATCCCCTGGAGTCCATCTACTACATCCTCACTGGCGAGATGACCCTGAAGACCGAGGACGGCGAGACCGTGCTCCACGCTGGTGATGCTTTCCATTGCGCTGGCGGCGTTGCAAAGTCCGTCACCAACACCGGCACCGAGGTTACTCAGATGCTGGTTTGCCTGCTGCCTCCCCAGAAGTAAGACAGCGGTTCCACTGCATTGATTCATCTGCCGATTTTCGGCTTTGAATACTAACATACTAATTAAGGAGTTGTTTATAATGCCCAAGGTTTATACTGGCGATCTGACCAAGATGTTCGACATCTCTGGTAAGAAGGCAATGATTTTTGGCGGCGCTGGCGGTTTCGGCGAGGCTATCGCTGCTGGTTATGCTGCTAACGGCTGCTCCGTCTGCATCTCTTCCCGTTCTGAGGAGAAGCTGCAGGCTGCTAAGGCTAAGATCGAGGCTGCTGCCGCTCCCGGCGTTAAGGTTATGTACATTGCCGGCGACGCTGGCGACGAGGAGTTCGTAAAGAAGGCTGTTGAGGTTGTTACCGGTCCCGAGGGTCTGGGTGGCTGCGACATCCTGGTGAACGCTCAGGGTATCAACAAGAAGATGTGGTCCTGGGAGATTGACACCGACTTCTTCGAGAAGATGCTGCACACCAACATCACCTCTCTGATGCTGACCTGCAAGTACTTCGGCAACTGGATGAAGTCCAACAATGTCGAGGGCGCTGAGAAGATTGGCGAGGCTGATTTCGAGCATGGCAAGTGCAACCCCAACCAGGGCTATGGCAAGATCATCAACTTCGGTTCCGTCCGCGGCATCCGTGCTGTTGCAAACGGCGGTAACGGCAACGTTCCCTACAATACCACCAAGGGTGCTGTTGAGATGCTGACCAAGGCTTATGCTGCTGACCTGCGTCCTAACATCCAGGTTAACGCGATCGGCCCCACCATCACCTATACTCCTATGATGGTTGGTCTGCTGCCCCCCGATGAGAAGGTTCGTAACGGCATCGCTGGCAGCCTGCCCGCTCAGCGTATCGGCTACGAGATCGACGTAGTTGGTCCCGCTATCTTCCTGGCTTCCGCTGCTTCCGACATGGTTACCGCTACCACCATCTATCCCGATGGCGGTCTGGTTGCAACCTCGTAATCTGCGGGTTCCCATTCGAATTCATAGCCGTGTCTCTTCGGAGACACGGCTTTTTCACTCTTTCTTTGGAGGTCCCTATGAAGCGACTTTTGCCCCTTCTGTTGGTGCTTGCTTTGCTCGCCGGCTGCGGAACGGCATCCAAAAGCACCGATACGGTTTATGCAATGGATACGGTGATGACACTGACGGTCTACGGGAAGAATGGCGAGGCTGCACTGATGGATGGCACGAAAGAAATCCATCGGCTGGATATGCTGCTGTCTGCCACATTGGAGAGCAGCGAAATCTACCGGATCAACCAGGAGCGGAGCGCCACTGTCTCCCGGGAAACAGGTCTGCTCATTCAGCGGGCGCTGGAAATTGCGGAAATGACCGACGGAGCCTTTGACCCCACCGTTTATCCGCTGATGAAGGCATGGGGCTTTGCTTCGGAGAATGGGGAAAATAATTATCGTGTGCCCGAGAATGTGGAAAGTCTCTTGTCGTTGGTGGACTATCGAAAGCTGCACCTGCAAGAGATCACAGCGGGAGAGGATGCCGGAGAATTTCAGGCAACGTTTCCGGCAACGGAGCCCATGGGACTGGACTTAGGCGGCATTGCCAAGGGCTACACCTCGCAAAAGGTTCTGGAGACGATCCGGTCCGCAGGAGCGGATACTGCCGTGATCTCCCTAGGGGGTAATGTGGGCGTGATGGGCACAAAGCCGGACGGTACCCCATGGACGGTAGCCATTCGGAATCCCAACGGCGAAGAGAACGACTATCTTGCCACGCTGTCGCTGTCCGGTCAGGAGCAGCCCCAATATGTAATTACCTCCGGGGGCTATGAGCGATATTTTGAACAGGATGGTGTATGCTATCATCATATTTTGGACCCCAGCACCGGATATCCCGCAGACACTGGACTACTGAGCGTGACTGTGGTATCATCAGATGGAACTCTGGCGGATGCGCTGAGTACGGCGCTGTTTGTCATGGGCGGCGACAAAGCCCAGGCATTCTGGCGGCAGCATTCCGACGAATTTGATATGATTCTTTATGATGGAACAACGCTGTATGTGACGCCGGGTGTGACGCTGGATACCCATTATCCGGTGACGGAGGTGACCCCATGAAGGTAAGAAAACGGGAAATTCTATTTGTGCTGGTACTGGCGGCGGCACTGCTTGCCTGGGCGCTGTGGCCCAAAGCCCGGGGACAGCAGGTGACGGTGACCATTGACGGGCAAAATGCCGGGCGCTATTCCCTGCATCAAAACAGGCAGATTCCCTTGGAGGGCTATGGAGACTACTCCCTGACTCTGGTGATTCAGGATGGGAAAGCCCACGTGGAGGATTCCACCTGCCCAGATCTCATCTGCCAGAATCATGCGCCGATCTCCCGGGACTCCGAGCAGATCATCTGTCTGCCTGCCCGAATCGTGATTACGGTCACCGGCGGAGAGGAGGAGGGCTTTGATGCCATTGCCCAATAAAACCCGTAGGCTGACCACGCTAGCGATGCTGGCAGCGGCAGCGTTGGTGCTGTCCTGGCTGGATTCGCTGATTCCGGTTTCCGGTGTGCTGCCGGGCGCAAAGCTGGGGCTTGCAAACCTCAGCGTGCTTATGGGGCTATACCTGTTGGGTCCCGGACCCGGTGCAATTCTGTGCCTGCTGAAGGTGCTGCTTTCCACATTTTTGTTTGGCAATGCCTTTTCATTTTTCTATGCGCTGGCGGGAAGCGTACTGAGCTATGCGGTGATGCTGGTGCTCAAAAAATACTGCTCCGTGGTGTTTGTGTCGGTGATGGGCGGAATGTTCCACAACCTGGGGCAGCTGCTGGTGGCAGCGGCGGTGCTGGAGACGGTGGGACTGATGACTTATCTCCCGGTGCTGTTGTTGTGCGGGTTAGGGGCAGGCTGTGCCATTGGCGCGGTGGGCGGCATTTTAACCCGGCGGCTCCAGAACATTGTGAAAAGAACATAAGCGCTGCAAAAAAATTCCTCTCCAATTTGGAGAGGAATTTTTGGTATATGATGCAGGAATGCGGTGCTGCCTTATGCTTCCACAATCAGCTTGCCGCCGGAGGACAGGGGATACTCTCCTGCACCGGTTGCAGCCTTTGCGTGGATAGTAACGCCCTCGGGGGCGTCGATCTGCGCGGTTTCCACAGCGCCGGACAGAATCACGTTGGAATCACCGGTGACATACCAGCGGCTGCCCTGATCCATGGAAACGTAGGCGTTCTGAATGGCGCCGGTGAGACAGGTGGAGGTCATGTAGACTCGACAATCCCGCTCGGTATCCTCGTGGAGAATATCGCCGGTAACAGTCATATCCCGGAGTCGCAGCTCATCGCCGGGGGTAGGACGACCATTGACGCGGGAAGCGTTGGGATCGGCGTTCTTGCAGGTGCGCATCAGTGCGCCGCCGGTGACAATGTTGCAGTTGTCCAGAGAGACTTCCACATTCTGACCGTGGACCTCAATGGCGGTTTTTCCGGTTTTGACGTCGCAATCGGTGAGGCTCAGCTCGCCCACCTCGGTATGGCGGCCCATGACGCAGTGCATCAGGGACAGATAGGTGCCGCACTTCAGCTCACAGCCGGTGAACCTGACGCTGGCTTCGCCGGCAATAATGGCAGCCTGGCAGGCAACGTCAAATTTACAATCGTTGAATACGTCATGGCAGCCCCAGTCGGCATAGGCGCCATAACCGGACTTGGTGGAAACCACCTTGCAGTCGTTGGCTTCCAGATAGACAAAGCCATTCGAAGCATCGGTGGACAGCGCAGCCCAGCCATCGCAGGTAATCAGGGAGTTGTAGAAATAGCTATAGGAGTTCTGAACGGTGCAGTGGGTGCGGTTGTTGCCCTGAATCTCCAGCGGTGCGGGAGGATTCATCTTGGGGGGCTCGCCGGGGCAATCTGCGCCATAGGGAGCGCCATGGCTCACCAGAATAGAATCATAGACCTTCAAAACGCTGCCGCCGCTGGCAGAGGTGGCAGTCCGGCTCAGACCACTGACATCCACCAGGCAGTCCTTCAGCGTCAGCTTTGCATGGTCGGAAACGCCTGCGCCTGCGGACTTTTCACCCAGACCCTGACCGTCGCCGGACAGAGAAATTACGGCGCCCTCTACAGTAAAGTCGGTGTTTGCGCCCTCGGCGTAAATGCCGCCCACAGAGCCGTCATAGGAGACAATGCGAACATCCCCAGCGGCGGTGTCGGTGATATTGCCGCCATAGACGGTGGCGTCGTTGCCCTCCACCCGCTTGCCGTCCTTAATATAGACGGAGGGGGTCATAACGGGACCTGCGCCCATGGGAGGAGGTCCGCCCATTTTATCCTCCAGCCCGTTCTCCTTGAACCATTCCCAGGGCTCAATGGGAACATAGGGGATTCTGGGGACGATAACCGGATCGAGCCCTTTGATCTGTGCCATAATATGACCTTCTTTCCTAAAATCAAAGTAATATGCGGATGAAAACAGCCAGATTGTTTTGCATTCCGACTGTCAGCACACTAACCATATCATAGCGCAAATTGGCGCTGTCATCAAGCATCATTTCTGATTCCGAAGGGTCATTTCTTGCCCTGAAACGCCGCATACTCCAGAAACGGAATATGCGGCGTTGCTGTGATATTCGATTATTTTGCCTCGTACCAGCTACTTCCCATATGAGCGTCTGCCACCAGAGGAACCTTAAGTTGAGCGGCGGAGGTCATTTCCTGAGTTACCAGCTCCATGACGGTTTCCGCTTCCTCCTTGGGGCATTCTACAATCAGCTCATCGTGGACCTGGAGTACCAGTCGGGCGGACAGTCCCTCCTGCTGCATGCGATTCCGGACCCGGATCATGGCAAGCTTGATGATATCGGCAGCGGTGCCCTGAATGGGGGTGTTCAGCGCCATGCGTTCGGCACCGGAACGGATGTTGAAATTGGTGCTTTTCAGCTCCGGCAGACTGCGGCGGCGACCATAGCTGGTTTCCACATAGCCCTTCTCCCGGGCATGCTCCACCACGTTCTTCATATAGGCTTTCACGCCGGTGTAGTGGCCCAGATAGCCGTCGATATACGCCCGGGCTTCCTTTCTGGTGACGCCGATGTCCCCTGCCAGAGAGAAATCGGAGATGCCATAAACAATGCCGAAGTTCACGGCTTTGGCGCTGCGGCGCATCTGAGGCGTTACCTCCTCCGATGTTACGCCGAATACCGTGGCGGCGGTAACGGTGTGGAAATCCTCGCCGGAACGGAAGGCGTCCTGCATGGTTTTGTCGTCGGCAATATCGCTGAGGACCCGCAGCTCAATCTGGCTGTAGTCTGCATCTACCAGTACACAGCCCGGCTTGGGGACGAACATTTTTCGGATTTCGCCGCCCAGCTCTGTACGAACAGGGATGTTCTGGAGGTTGGGGTCGGTGGAGCTCAGGCGACCGGTGGCAGTGACCATGTTCTGGAAGGTGGTGTGAATCCGCCCGTCGGAGCCAATGACCTTTAAAAGTCCCTCGGCATAGGTGGAACGGAGCTTGGTGAGCATCCGATAGTCGATAATGGCAGAAATAATGGGATGCTTGTCCTTGAGATTCTCCAGCACATCGATGTTGGTGGAATAGCCGGATTTGGTTTTCTTCCCATGGGGCAGCTCCAGCGTTTCAAAGAGCAGCGTGCCCAGCTGCTTGGTGGAATTGATGTTAAAGGAACCGCCTGCGTAGCCATAGATCAGATTTTCGCAGTCGGAAATCCGCTGGCTGAGCATCTGTTCAAAGGCACGAAGGGTGTCACGATCCACAAGAATGCCGGTATGCTCCATCTCTGAGAGCACCGGGCACAGGGGAAAATCAATGGTCCAGTAGACCTGCTCCATGCCCTCCTGCTTCACCTGCTCCGGAAGCACAGTATAGAGCTGGGCAATGGCGGCGGCTTCCCCTGCCAGACCGTCAGAAATGGTAGCCCCGCAATAGCGCTCCAGCAGATCCTTCAGGGCATAGCCGGACCGTGCAGGCTCCAGAAGATAGGCAGCCAGAGCGGTATCATAGGCAAAGCCCTGAATGCTCCTTCCCTGCCGCAGCAGCTGGGTCATCATGGATTTGCAGTCGTGGACAATTTTCTGCGTCTCCGGCGCAAACACGCCGTCTAATAGCCGCTCCCAGTCCATGAGCCCCAGAATCCCCTGCTCTGCGGTGTAAACAACATCATTCAAAGAAACTGCCAAAGCGGTCAGCTCGGAATTGGCGGCAATAAACAGGGGCTGATCGCCGGGCAGCAGGGCAAGAAATGCGTTCAAAGCCTCCGGTGTTTCCAGCACATGAATTTCCAGCGCGGGAAGATCGGCATGGAGCTCCGGCAGTTCCTCCTCCAGCAGCCGATATTTATCAATCAGCCGCCCAAAATTCAGACTGCGGAACAGCTCCAGCACCTTTGCACGGTCCCAGGGCTGCATGATGTTGTCCTGGGGATGAAACTCCACCGGAGCATTGCAGCGGATGGTGGCAAGGTCATAGCTCTGATAAGCGGAATCCTTGCCCTCCTGGAGCTTCCGGCGCAGGGCGGGCTTGAGGTCTTCGTCCTGGGCGTGGGCATAGACGTTGTCCAGGGTGCCGAATTTCGCCATCAAGTCCTTGGCTGTTTTTTCGCCCACACCGGGAACGCCGGGATAGTTGTCGGAGGAATCCCCCATCAGCGCCTTCAGGTCAATGAGCCCCTTGGGCGGGAAGCCGTATTCCTCCTGAAACACGGCAGGGGTATAGTTGACTGCGTGGGTACGTCCTGCCTTGGTGGTGACCAGCTTGACGGTGACATGATCGTCTACCAGCTGGAGGGAGTCCCGATCTCCCGTGACCACCACGCAGTCCCAGCCACTGTCTCCGCAGATTCGCCCGGCGGTGCCGAGAATATCGTCGGCTTCCCAGCCCTGGAGAGAGTAGGTGGGAATATGCATGGCGGCGAGGATTTCCTTGAGAATGGGCATCTGGGATGCCAGATCGTCGGGCATGGGCTTCCGGGTGGCTTTGTAGCCCTCATAGGCATTGTGACGGAAGGTAGGACCCTTTTCGTCAAAGGCAACTGCCAGCGCTTCGGGCTTTTCCTCATCCAGCAGAGACTGCATGATGTTGAGGAAGCCGTAAATGGCGCCGGTGGGCTGACCGGATTGGGCGGACAGGTAGCCAACGCCGTAAAATGCCCGGTTGATGATGCTGTTGCCGTCCAGGATCATGAGTTTCATGGAATCATCCTTTCCGATGCGGCTCCGTGCCGTAATACATAAACAGATTACACTTAATCATGCCGTTATAGAGCTTGCGCTTTTTGGTGCAGCGCTTTCCATAGTACCGTTCTAGCTCTTCCTCGGAGGAAATGATATAAACGCTGTAATCCTTCTGATTGCCCACGACCCTGCCGAAGCCACGGAGCAGCTGCTGCGCCTGACGCTGCTCCAGCATCCGCTGACCATAGGGGGGATTGGTAACGATCACGCCCTTTCCCTCCGGCAGAGTTAGCTTGGTAGCGTCAGCCTGAGAGAAGGTGATATATTGGTCCATGCCTGCTTTCTTCGCGTTGCTCTGAGCAATGGCAAGGGATTTGGGGTCGATGTCCGATGCATAGATGTGATAATCCCCATGGAATTCCCTGTCCAGGGCTTCACTGCGCGCCTTCTGCCACAGCTCTGGCTTACTGATGTCCCACTTCTGGCAGGAGAAGCTGCGATTCAGACCCGGAGCGCGGTTTTTTGCAATCATGGCGGCCTCAATGGCGATGGTGCCGGAGCCGCAGAAGGGGTCCACAAAGTTATTCCGACCACGATACCGGGCAAGATTCACCATAGCGGCGGCAAGGGTTTCCCGCAAAGGCGCATCATTTCCCACCGCACGGTAGCCGCGCTTATGGAGCCCTGCGCCGGTGGTGTCCAGAAACAGCTCCGCCTGATCCTTCATAATGGAGAATTGCAGCTGATACAGGCTTCCGGTTTCCGGCATCCAATTCACATGGTATTTTTCGCCCAGCCGCTTTGCCGCTGCTTTTTTGACAATGGACTGGCAGTCCGGGACAGAGTGGAGCTGAGAGCCCAAACAGTGACCCTTCACCGGGAATGCGCCGTTTTTGGGGATAATGGCTTCCAGCGGAGTGTGATATACCCCCTGAAACAGCTCTTCAAAGGTGTGGGCAGGAAATGCCGCCAACCGCAGCAGCACCCGTTCGCCGGTCCGAAGCCAAAGATTGGCGCGGATGATATCCTCAAAGGTGCCCTTGAACAGCACCCGTCCGTTTTCGGCGGAAACGTCTTTCATATCAAGCCGCCGCAGCTCCTGGGCACAAAGTCCCTCCAGTCCAAACAGACAGGGGACGGAAAGTGTAAATTCAGTCATTGCTTTCTCCTCGTTATTCTATCATTGTGCGTTTCTCCGCATGTTCTTATCCGTTTAGTATACCTGAATTTCCCGAAAAGTGCAACACAAAGCGACACGGCAAAGCACAATGGAGGATTGCGCCGGGACAATTGATATGATATGATAATATAAAATTGTACGAAATGAAACTGTCTGGTTGAAATGAGGGAGTATTACTATGAGCTCTGTTACGATTTTTAACAGCGAAAATATCTATACCGGCTATGATCCTGCCGTCCGGCGGGCAATTCTGGATGTATTGGATGCCAACCAAATCCCCTGCAAGGACAACTGGAAGTCCCGTTCCAACGGCGGAATCTGGGAGCATGACCGGGTGGGTCAGTCTCCCTCCCAGGATGTGCTCTATCGCATTGACGTGCGGAAGACCGACGCGGAGGAGACAGTTCATCTGCTGAAACAGGCAGGCATTTTGTAAGGAGGATTACCTGTGGCGTCACTCCAGAATCAGAATCTTCTCACCGGCAGCGTCCCGCGGCGGCTGCTGGCGTTTTCCATGCCGTTTTTGGCGGCAAATGTGCTCCAGTCCGTCTATGCCGTGGTGGATATGATTATTGTGGGGCAGTTTGTGGGCTCGGCAGGACTGTCCGGCGTTTCCGTTGGCAGCCAGATTGCCAGCCTGTTTACCTCCACCGGTATGGGGCTGAGCATGGGCGGACAAATGATGCTGGCGCAGTACAAGGGCTCCGGGGATGAGCGGGCGCAGCGGGAATCCATCGGCACTATGCTGACGTTTATGCTGCTGCTGGGGCTATGTCTCACCGTTCCCTGTCTGATTTTTGCAAATCCCCTGCTGAATCTGCTCAATACGCCACAGGAAGCCATGAGGGATGCGTTCTGGTACTTTATCATCAGTGCCATCGGCATTGTGTTTATCTTTGGCTATAATTCTGTCTGTGCCATTATGCGGGGCTTGGGGGATTCCAAGCGACCCATGTATTTTGTGGCAGTGAGCACCGTGACCAATATTGTTCTGGATTTGATTTTTGTAGGTGCGCTCCATTGGGGGGCTGGCGGCGCTGCGGCTGCAACCATCATTGCCCAGGGAATTTCGTTTGTTTCGGCGTTTTCCTATCTCTACCGTCACCGCAAGGAATTTGTATTTGATTTTCATCCCAGGAGCTTCCGAATTGTGGGGGCGCGGCTGAAAACTATGCTGAAGGTTGGCATTCCATTTGCCCTTCAGTTCTCCATGCTGATGATTTCCATGCTGTTCGTGGTGTCCATGGTCAACAGCTTCGGGGTTAGCGCATCGGCAGGCTATGGCGTTGGCGGCAAGGTGGATAACTTTGCAACGCTGCCGGTCTATGCCTTTTCCTCCGCTGCCTCCACCATGGTAGGACAGAATATGGGCGCACAGCAGCAGGACCGGGCACAGTCCGTGGTTCACTGGTGCGTTATCATGACGCTGATCTGCGAGCTGGTGGTTTTTGCGCTGGTGCAGCTGTTTGCCGCGCAGATTATCTCGATCTTCAACGGAGAGCCTGAAGTCATCAAGGTTGGCGTGCAGTACCTTCGCTATATGGCGTTTGCCTATTTGGCGCACTGCTTCCTGGACGGCTATCAGTCCATGGCAAACGGTGTTGGCTTTAGTATGCTGAGCTTTATCTGCTGCACGGTAGATGGGCTGATTGTGAGAATCCCGCTGGCATGGCTGTTTGGCTCGGTGCTGGGCATGGGCATTCAGGGGGTATTCCTGGGCTGTATGGCAGCGCCCTTCTCCGCAGGACTCATCAGCGCTGGTTATTTCTACTCCGGCGTTTGGAAGCGCCAGGGCTTGGTACGGCAGGAAAGTAAATAAATAATCGCCCGGAGCCGGTATATCATCCGGCTCCGGGCAAGTTTTTACTTGAGGAACAGGTGCAGCAGCTTTTCCTTCCAGGGGGTGTATTTCTGGTACCGCATGGGAAGGTCCAGCCAGTTGCCCTTATCCACAATGCTTTTTTCGTGGGTGAAGGTATCAAAGCCGCATTTTCCGTGATAGCTGCCCATACCGCTCATGCCAACACCGCCAAAGCCCATTTGAGAGGTGGCAAGATGGATGATGGTATCGTTGACACAGCCGCCGCCATAGCTGACGTTTTCCTGCACATAGCGGATATGCCCCCGGTCTGTGGAAAAAATATAGAGCGCCAGGGGCTTGGGATGGGACTGGACAAAGGTTACGGCTTCCTCGGTGGTGTGATAGGTCATCACCGGCAAAATCGGCGCAAACAGCTCCTGACTCATAGCGGGACCGTCCGGCGTGACGGGACCCACAACCGTAGGCGCAATTTGCAGTGTTTCGGGGTTTTTCTCACCGCCGAACAAAATGGTTTCTCCGTCCAGAATTTCGGAAATCCGGTCAAAATGCCGCCGGTTGACGATTCTGCTATAGTCGGGATTTTGAAGGGTATTTTCTCCGTACATTTCCCGAATGGCGTCGTAAAGCAGCGGCAGGAACCGGTCCTTGACGGAATCCTGAATCAGAAGATAGTCCGGCGCCACACAGGTCTGTCCGCAGTTGAGGTATTTGCCAAAGGCAATGCGCTTGGCGGCAACCTTCAAATTGGCGGTTTCGTCCACAATACAGGGGCTTTTTCCGCCCATCTCCAAGGTCACCGGTGTAAAATGCTCGGCAGCCTTTTGCAGCACCAGCTTTCCAACGGTGGTGCCGCCGGTAAAGAAAATATAGTCGAATTTCTGCTCCAAAAGGCTCTGGTTTTCCGCACGACCACCTTCGACCACTGCCACATATTCCTCCGGGAACACAGCGGCAATCAGCTTTTTGATGACACTGGAGGTGGCGGGAGCATAGGCGCTGGGCTTTAAGATTGCAGTGTTTCCAGCGGCAATGGCATCGGCAAGGGGCTCCAGGGTCAGCATAAAGGGGTAGTTCCATGGACTCATAATCAGTACGCAGCCATAGGGCTCCTTCAGCACATAGCTCCGGGAGGGAAACTGTGCAATGGGCGTCCGCACCCGCTTTTTCGCCGCGAAATCTCGGAGATGGGTCTTCATATAGGAAATTTCGCTGAGGGTCAGACCGGTTTCGCACATATAGCTCTCAAATGCACTTTTTCCCAAATCCGCCCGGAGGGCGGCGTTGATTTCCGGCTCCATTTCCCGAATTTTTCGATATAAGCTGTCCAGCATCAGCTCTCGAAAGGCAAGACTTCGGGTAGCGCCGGTGCGGTAATAGGCGCGCTGGGCTTCCATGAGGGCGGAAAGCTCCATAAGAATGCCTCCTATCTCGGTGTTTTGCTCTATTATAATGGAATTGCGGACAGGAATCAATCGAAGACGGCAGAACCGAATGAAATCTTGACGCATTTGCGAGTACCGAAAGTTTTACACAGCATACGTCCTGCTTTCAAAAAACTGATACCATAAAAAAATCAAAAACTGATACTTCATCAAATATCAGAAGACGTGTATACTTTAGGACATCAAAGGTTTGCGCAAATCTCCTGAAATCCGATTTGAAAGCAGGAGAAAACTTATGAATCAAAATGTCCGCCGTATTACCGTCGCCGCATTGGGCGCGGCACTGGTGTGCATCTGCACCAGCGTATTCAAATTTCCCATCCCTCTGGGCTATGCACACCTGGGTAACTGCATGATCCTTCTGTTTGGCGTGTTTTTCGATCCCTGGATCGGCGCGTTTGCCGGTGGGGTTGGCTCTGCCATCTCTGATCTGCTGGGTTATCCGGAATGGGTGATTCCCACGCTGATTATCAAGAGCATCATGGGCTTTGTGGTTGCCATCATTGCCAAGAAAAAGGGTGAGCAGGCGAAGGTGCGCTCTGTCCGGACGCTGCTGGCTGTGATTGCCGGTATTGTGGTGATGATTGTGGGTTATTTTATCGGTGGCTCCATCCTCTACGGTTCTGTGATTACCGGCGCAACCCAGATTCCCGGACTGTCCGCCGAGGGCGTGGTTGGCATCATCCTGTTCTACGTGATTGCCGCTGCACTGGAGGCTGCCGGACTGACGAAAAGGCTTGCCGCAGTATAAGGGCAACACCCCACAAATGCGTCTGCGGATTGCGTCGTCGCAAGCTTCGTAACCTTCGTTTTGCCCTTTTGGGGGGGCAAAAGCTCAGTCGCTCCGCTGCTCCTCCTTACCCCACCAAACCCGCTGACGCTGGGCTTTGGCGGGGTCCCCAAGA
>CAJKNS010000035.1 GCA_905201305.1 uncultured Eubacteriales bacterium | reverse complement strand
GTGCTGCTTGCCCCTGAAGACCGGCTGGTGAATGGAGAGGAAGAAATGGAGCAGCTGTTACAGAACGCCCAAATTGTGATTGCCGATCCGCTGTACCGCGCGATCTGCCCCGCAGCGGCGCAGTTTTATGACCTGCCCCATCAGGCGTTTTCCGGCAGAAGCGGATGGAAAACCATGCGCAGCCTGATTACCATGGAAATTTAGGAGGAAGTATCATGAGTCTCAACGACACACCCACTGGGGATCGTGTACATATCGGCTTTTTCGGAAGACGGAATGCGGGCAAGTCCAGCATTGTAAATGCGGTGACAGGACAGGAGCTGTCCGTGGTATCCGAAACCCGCGGCACCACCACAGACCCGGTGAGCAAGGCAATGGAGCTTTTGCCCATGGGACCGGTAACGATTATTGACACCCCGGGCTTTGACGATGAGGGCGCGCTGGGAGAAAAGCGCGTGCAGCGGACCCGGCAGGTGCTCAATCGCACGGATGTTGCGGTGCTGGTGGTGGACGGCAGAACGGGCATGCAGGAATGTGACCGGCAGCTGATCGACCTGTTTCGGCAGAAGAATATCCCCTATGTGGTGGCGTGGAATAAGTCGGATTTGATGGCGGAGGATACGGAATGTCCGGAGGATGCGCTGCGGGTCAGCGCCAAAACCGGGGAGAATATTTTCGCCCTGAAAGAGAGAATTGCCCATCTGGGGAATGCCGAGGACCCGAAGCTCCAGCTGGTGGGGGATTTGATTGCCCCGGGACAGCTGGCGGTGTTGGTGATTCCCATCGACAAGGCAGCACCCAAGGGACGTCTGATCCTGCCCCAGCAGCAGGTACTGCGGGATATTCTGGACGCTGACGGAGAGGCAATCTGCGTCAAGGAGGACCGGCTGACCGATACGCTTGATAAGCTCAGGGAGAAGCCTGCGGTGGTGATTACCGACAGTCAGGTGTTCGATACCGTGGCGCAGCAGGTGCCGATGGATATCCCACTGACCTCCTTTTCCATTCTCATGGCGCGGAAGAAGGGACTGCTGGAGGAAGCGGTTCGCGGCGCCGCTGCCATAGATGCGCTGGAGGACGGCGACAAGGTGCTGATTTCCGAGGGCTGCACCCATCACCGGCAGTGCGACGATATCGGAACGGTAAAAATTCCGAGATGGCTTGGAAATTACACGGGAAAACAGCTGACCATTGCTACCTCATCGGGAAAATCCTTCCCGGAGGATTTGTCGGAGTACAAGCTGGTGATCCACTGCGGCGGCTGTATGCTCAGCGAGCGGGAGGGGCGCTATCGGATGAAATGCGCCCAGGACCAGAATGTCCCCATTACCAACTACGGCATTGCCATTGCCTATATGAAGGGCATTTTGCGGCGGAGCATTGCCGTGTTCCCAAAGCTTTTGGCGGAACTGGAGGGAAAAGCATGATCGACAGCGCCATGAAACGCCGGATTGATACGCTGGAACAGCAGCAGAATCTTCCGGATGAGGATTTGGCGGCGCTCATTGAACATCTGGATGACGAAAGCTCAGAATATCTTTATGAAGCGGCGCGACGGGTGCGCCACGAGATTTATGGGCACGAGGTCTATCTCCGGGGGCTCATTGAGTTCACCAATGTCTGCAAAAACGACTGCTATTACTGTGGCATTCGACGGAGCAATCAAAATGCCCAGCGGTATCGCCTGAGCAGGGAGGAGATTCTGGACTGCTGCAAAAAGGGCTATGAGTTGGGCTTCCGAACCTTTGTGCTGCAGGGGGGCGAGGACCCCTGGTATAACGATGAGCGGGTGTGCGAGCTGGTGGCTGCCATTCATGAAAACCATCCGGACTGCGCGATTACGCTGTCCATTGGCGAGAAAAGCCGGGAAAGCTATCAGGCGTATTTCGATGCGGGAGCGGAGCGGTATCTTCTGCGGCAGGAAACGTCCAATCCGGCGCATTATGGCATGCTGCATCCGCCGGAGCTGAGTATTGAGGACCGAAAGCGCTGCCTGTGGGATCTCAAGGAGATCGGCTATCAGGTGGGCTGTGGAATTATGGTGGGCTCGCCCTATCAGACCACGGAAAATATCATAGAGGATCTTCGGTTTATGCAGGCGCTCCAGCCCCATATGATCGGCATTGGACCATTTATTCCCCATCAGGATACCCGATTCCGGAATGAAGCGGCAGGGACTCTGGAGGCTACGCTGCATTTGCTGGGCATCCTGCGGCTGATGTTCCCCCGTGTGCTGCTGCCTGCCACCACGGCGCTGGGCACCATTCATCCCCTTGGTCGGGAAAAGGGCATTCTGGCAGGTGCCAATGTGGTGATGCCCAATCTTTCGCCCACGGACGTCAGGAGCAAATACCTGCTCTATGACGGAAAAATCTGCACCGGCGACGAGGCTGCGGAATGCCGCCACTGTATGGAGCGCCGAATGGAGCAGATCGGCTATCAGGTTGCGGTTTCCCGGGGAGACTATCGCGGATAAAAAATGATTGGGTGTGCTGTACAATGCAGCACACCCGATTTTTCTGCCCGAATGTCACGGTTGGCTGCCGCACGAATGCAGCAGCCAACCATATGGGGAGTAAAGGAAGGAGTCAGATTAGTTTCTGCCGATGGTGGCGTCATCCACCAGGCTGACCAGCACCAGTGCAATCACGGTGAGGACTGCCAGCACGCCATAAGCTGCGGCATAGGAGATGCTGCGTCCAATGATGCCGACGATGGATACGCCCAGCGCGCCAACTGCGGCAACCATGGGCTTGAGCACCTTGTATGCCATGGGAAAGTCATAGCGACCCCAAATAGTATTGGTGAGAGAAACCAGATAGTTTGCAGCGCCGCCCAGCAGAATGGCAAGGAAGGGCAGAGAAGCGAACTTGGTGGGCGTGGTGGGAATCAGGTTCAGCACGATGGCGATGATTGCAACTACCATGGTGATTTGAATGGCCTTCTTGGGACCGAGCTTTGCATCCAGAATGCCGCAGCCCACGGAGCCGATGCATGCCATAATGCCTGCAATGCCCAGCATGGCAAAGATAATGGGAGCAGGACCGCCGTTGGCGTCAACATAGCCTGCCTGAATCATGCGGGGAACGAAGTTGGTCATGATGCCCAGGGACAGCAGCTCCATAATACCCAAGGAGATGGCAATGAGCCATACCTTGCCGGTGGAGAACAGCTTTTTAACGGTCCAGGGGGAGTTCTTCATGTACTGGAGACCTTCAGCCAGCTCCTTTTTGGCAGCTTCGTTGTCGAATTTCCTGTTGTTGTCCGGATAAGCGCCAGCCTGCTCGGGATAATCCCGGACAAACAGTGCAACCAGAACACACAGCACAAAGGATGCCACTGCATAGATGGTGTAAACCTCAGGCAGACCGCCCTTGGTGACGATGTTGCCCATGACCTGGGAGGTCACAGCGGCAGACAGCGGGAAGCCGATGGTAACCCAGCCCATGGCAATGCCCTTTTTCCGGGGGAACCAGTTGGAAACCACGTTCAGAGAGCAGATGTAGCAGAAGCCCATGCCGCCCACTGCGGAGACTGCCAGACATACAAAGTAAACGGCAGGGGAGGCGGCGTGACCCCAGCACAGACAGGCAATGCCGGTAATGAGCAGGGAAATTGCCCAGCTCCAGCGGATGGAGATTTTGCTGGACAAAACGCCCCACAGCGCTGCGCCTGCCACGGCGATCCATGCGGTGATGGTGGAGAAGCCGTAGAGCATGCCGCTGTTCCAGCCATGCTGATTGGCAAATACGTCTACCACCACGTTCAGCGAGTCGTTAATCAGGGAAGAGTCCAGGAAAATGCAGAGGAACGTGAGAATCAAAATGCCCCAGCCCTTGAGTCCAAAATTGGCGCTGATTAAGGAAATATCCTTTTCCTGCGTTTGATTTTTACTCATAACAATTCTTTCTCCTTTATGGGGAGCAGCCGGTCAAACTGCTCCGATGAAGTACGCAGCTGGTCAGGCTGCGCTTTTTTGAGGTGGGAGACGGCTGGTCGGACCGTCTCCCGAGGGAAATTTACAGATTTACAGCTGCATAATAGGCTTCCTTGGTGGCGTATTCCACGGTTCTCGCCCAGACACAGTCGCCAATTTCTGCGAAGTCCAGGGCAGTACCGATAAAGGAGTCTGCCTCCTGGGTCTTTGCCTTCATGCCGGCAGAGAGCACCACGGAGTCGGCGGTGACGGTTTCCTGTTTGCCGTCCTTCTCATAGGTGACGGAGGTGGCAGTAAGGGAAATGCATCTTGCACCGGTGAGGGGGATAAAGTTGGGCTCGGCTGCGATTTCGGTCATCAGCTCGTTTCTGCCGGTGGTGGAAGCGTCGGGCGCAAGCTCAGACTGCATCTCCATAACGGTGACCTTCTTGCCCAGCTTTGCATAGTGGAGGGCGGTTTCACAGCCCACCTGACCGCCGCCGATGAGCACGACGGAATCGCCCAGCTCCTCTTCATGTCCCAGGGTCTCGATGGCGATCTTTGCCTG
The DNA here is from genome assembly GCA_905201305.1 of uncultured Eubacteriales bacterium. GTDB lineage: Bacteria > Bacillota > Clostridia > Oscillospirales > Oscillospiraceae > HGM13006. Next base: position 9,265 of record CAJKNS010000035.1, on the reverse strand, counting down.
CTCCACGCCGGGCACCGGAAGAATCAGCGGCGCTGCACCGATGGCAACCAGCACGGCGTCATAGCCCTGCACGGTTTCGGGCGTTGCCTTTGTGCCCAGCTTTACGTCGATGGGACGCTTGTTTACCTGACCGATCAGCCAGTTCATGTAGTCCTTCACGGGATACTTGAAGGAGAAATAGCCTGCATAGTGGAGCATGCCGCCCAACCGGGCTTCCGCTTCAAACAGCGTTACCTGATGCCCGCGATCCGCAGCCACGCAGGCTGCCTTCATGCCCGCAGGACCGCCGCCGATGACGGCAACCTTCTTACATACGCCCGGCTCCTGCACCAGCTTGTTGAGGCTTGCTTCCAGACCGGCGGTGGGATTCACGGCGCACTGGAAATGGTGACCGTAAACGGTGGAGTCGTGGCAGCGCATGCACTTGATGCAGGGGGTAACGTCCTCGGTTTTGCCTGCCATACCCTTGTGAATCAGCTCGGGGTCCGCAATCAGACTCCGTGCCATGGTCACAAGGTCTGCCTTGCCGTCCTCGATGATTCTCTCGGCGGACTCCAGAGAGTCGATGGCGCCCAGGGTCACAATGGGAACATGAATTTTTCCGGATTTCTTGAATGCCTCTGCCACATAGACGTTGGGCATGGGCGGACGGAAGCCACAGGGATGGACCCAGGTCATCCATTTGGGGTTGTGCATACCGGCAGAAACCTGGAGAATATCCAGATGGTCCTGAATCAGCTCGCCAATGCGGATGCCCTCGTCAATGTCAATGCCGCCCTCTTCAAACTCGGTGCCGGAGATGCGGACTTCGATGAGCAGCTTATTGCCTACCCTCGCCCGAATGGCATCGAGAATTTCAATAAGGTACCGGCAGCGGTTTTCGGTGGAGCCGCCATATTCATCGGTGCGCTTGTTGGTCAGAGGGGAGAGAAACTGCGCCAGGGGGACGGAGTGACCGGAGTGAATCAGAATGGCGTCGAAGCCGCAGTCCACCAAATCGGCGGCTGCCTGCGCCCATTCCTCTTTAAATGCCTCCATGGCTTCCCGGGTGATCTCATGACCGGTTGCCCAGCCCATGATGGAGCAGCCATCGGATACGGTGTAGCCCTCGGGGAAAATGCCGATGAGCTCCATGGAAATCTTTGCACCATAGAAGTGCACCCGCTCCACCAGCTCCATGAGCTTGTTCCGGTGGTTGGGCTGGTTTACGTCCCAGGCGGTGTTCTGACCGTCGTCGGCAACGTCCTTGCCAACCTTCAAGCCGGCAACCGTGACCATGCCCACACCGGCTCTTGCCCGGGATTCAAAGAAGGAAATGGCGTCCTCGGTGGGATACAGCTCACCGTTGGACAGAGAATGCATGGTGGTAGGGGCGGAGACAATGCGGTTTTTCAGCAGCACATTGCCGATGCGAACGGGGGTAAGTGCTTTTGGAATCTTGTACATTGCGGGTTCCTCCTTACAGGCTGGGATCAATGAGGATCTTCAGCATGCCCTTGCGATCCTTGCGGTCCAGCCCCATATCAATGGCGTGATCCAGAGAGACAACATCTGTTACCATGCCCGGGAACTTCATCTTGCCGGAAGCTACCATGTCCAGATAAATCTGCACGTCCTCCTGGGTGTAGGTGAAGGAGAACTGGAAGTTGGGCTCGTGGATGGAGAACTGACCGGGCACCAGTGCGGTCATGGGCTCCTGAATGGTGCCGATGATGGAAACCTGTCCGCCGGGCTTTACGCATTGATAGACGCAGTTGGAGAGAGAGGTCATGTTGCCTGCGCACTCATAGACCACATCAGCGCCCACGGGAGAGCCGAGAATCTTCTGAATCTCACCGGCAAGATCGGTGCATTCCTTGGAGTTGATGAAATAATCGGCACCGTAAGCCTTGATGATGGGCTCCTTGGCGGAGTTGGTGCCCAGAGCGATAATCTTATTGGCGCCCGCAGCCTTCAGACACTGGATGGCAGCCAGACCGATGGGACCGGTGCCGGAAACCACAACGTTATCGCCAAACTTGAAGGCGGAATTCCGAACGCCGTGGAGGGAAACGCAGATCACGTCAAACAGCACCGCATCCTTGAGATCAACGCCCTCGGGTACCTTCACCAGCATGGTGTGCTTTACATCGCGGACCAGCATGTATTCGGCATAGCCGCCGTCGGGACCGCCGATTCCGGCAGTACGGGGGAAGCCGTTGATGCAGATGTTGGTCTTGCCCTGGCGGCAGGAGGGGCAATCCTCAGCGCAGTGGGAGGGAGGACCGCAGAGAATCTTATCGCCGACCTTGAATTCGGTGACACCCTTGCCGACCTCCACAACGGTGCCTACATTTTCATGTCCCAGCACCATGGGCAGATGAACGAAGGGCGGTACCGCGCCGGACTGGAAGAACTCCACATCGGTGCCGCAGATGCCGACGTAGTCAATTTTGACCACCAGCTGATTTTCTTCTGCCTGAGGAACAGGCTTTTCGATGATTCTTGCGTCTTTTTTACCGTACAGTGCGATTGCTTTCATTTTGGTTTGACTCCTTTCAAAATGCGTTGGTTATTCAGGCTTTGAGGATTGGATAAATTCGGCGTATTTCTTCTTCCGGGCTTTTGCCTCAGGGGTCTGCATGGCGGCGCGGGCTTTCCCCTCGTTGCGCTGGATGTCGTCGCCGTGGATGAACTTGCCGGAGATGGAATCGTGGGCATGGGGAATCCACTTTTCTGCGTCGAATTCAAAGACATACTTGCCGTCCACATTCTTCATAACACCTTCGGTGCCGCAGGTGCAGCAGATGGCGGTACCGTCCTCCTGCAGGTAGAAGTTGTTGCCGCGGCAGTGGGGACATACGCCCTGGGGACCCTTATAGTCCTCACCAATCATGCCTTGGGGAACGTTCAGGGTGCCGTCGGCTACCTTCTTGGCTGCCTCTGCCAGATTGCGGCCAATCTCATGGGCGCGGGCAATGGCGGCGTCGTTCATGACGATGTCCAGGGACCACTGGAAGCGGTCATTGTCGATGAGCGTCCACTTGGGGGTTAGGGTCAGATTTGCAAAGTCACACTGAATCCGGGTCGCCCAGTCAGAGCCGCCGATGCCCATATAGGAGACGACGGTTTCCTTCAAATACTTCGGATTAATGGGCTTGCCGCCCTGCTCTGCGATTTTCTGAGCAATCATCACGTTGCCGCGATCCAGCCGGGGACCAAAGCGGTCCATAATGGTGTGGAAGATGCCCGGTGCGCCCTTTTCAAAAATGGGAACTGCCCAGACAATGCCATCAGCATCGTACATTTTGTCTACCAGCCACTGGAAGTCGTCCTTCAGCACGCAGGCGTTGCCCTTGCCGGAGAACAGGCTCATGACGCATGCCTTACATCCGGTGCAGTGACGGATGTTCAGCTTATGTAGGTTGATGAACTCTACCTCTGCGCCCAATTCCTTTGCACCCATCAGGGCTTCCTTACACATGGCGTCGTTGCTGCCGCCGTTTGTTCCTGCGGAAATGCCAAGTACCTTCATAAGAAAGTTCCTCCTTTGATTTTCATACTCTGGAGAAAGCCCAGCCCCCGGCTGGTCAATTCCGAAGGGATGACGCGGGCTTCCTCGTTAACTTTTTGACAATCTCAGTATAACAGTCCAAATGGATTCTGTGAAATATCCAAATTGGCAATATTGATATATCATTTGGAATAGTTCAGCGGGTTTCTTGTGTATTTGCATAAAATCCATTGCGGCAGTTTCGGCGATATGCTATAATGTCGAAAAGAAGTATGTTGCAATCGGGGGTAACGCGCCATGAATTTGACAAAGATTCGGTATTTTATAGAGGTTGCCCGCTGCGGTAACTTTTCTGAGGCAGCCAGACGGCTCTACACGGCGCAGCCCAATGTGTCCAAGCAGATTGCACAGATGGAGCAGGAGCTGGATTTCCCGCTGTTTGTCCGCAGTAAGCGATCCGTGCAGCTGACCCCAGCCGGGCAGCTGCTCTATGACCATATGAAGGACCTGCCGGAGGAGCTGGAGCAGCTGTTTGAGCAGGCGCGACAGCTGGCGCGCAGGGAAGAGGCAAGACTCAATATTGGGATTCTGGAGGGGCAGGAGGTCAGCGCGCTGCTGCTCACCCGGCTGAACCTTGCCCAGGCGCTGTATCCCAATTTGGAGTTGGAGCTGGAGCGGAACTCCTTTTCCAACCTTCGCAGCGGACTGAAAAACGGGCATTATGACCTGATTGTCACGCTGGATTTCGATGTGGAAGAGGAAAAGGAATTTTATGCGGTGCCGGTATTTCCCCAGCCGCCTGCCATTGCCATTCATCGGAATCATCCCCTGGCGCAGGAGCCGAAGCTGGAGATGACCCAGCTTAAGGACGAGAACTTTGTGGTCATCTCTCCGGAGGAATCTCCGGTGGGCTACGACCGTCTGGTACGGCAGTGTCAAAGGTCGGGCTTTACGCCCCACATTGTTCGCAAGCCCAGAAGTCTGGAGTCCCTGATCCTCTGCGTGGAAATGGGAGTCGGAGTGGCGCTGCTGGACCAGAATACCAGGCTGAGCCATGACAGCGCAGTGCGGACCATTCCCATTCCGGGTGCGGATATGTATGTGGTGGCAGCCAGTATTCGGGACGATTACCGCCCGGTGGTGCAGAACGTGATGAAGGTGCTGCAGGGCGATGCAATATGAAAAGAACCGTCCTCCGTCCGAAGCGTGCGGACAGAGGACGGATTTTTGTCGAGTGATGCAAAAGGAGGAGAGAGCGGTGCAGCGGGACTTAACCCAGGGACCCATTGGGCGCAGCCTTGTGCTGTTTGCCCTGCCGATGATTGCGGGGAATTTGCTCCAGCAGCTTTATAATATTGCCGATACGCTGATTGTTGGGCGCGTGTTGGGAAGCGGTGCATTGGCGGCTGTGGGGTCCGCCTATACGCTGATGACGTTTTTGACCTCTATCTTTTTAGGGCTCAGCATGGGTGCGGGCGCATTGTATTCCATCTGTCTGGGACAGGGAGACATGCATCGGCTGCGACTGGGGGTATTCCATGGCGCCGTGCTGATTCTTGCGGCAACGCTGGCGGTGAATCTCTTGGTGTATCTGGGGCTGGACGGAATTTTGTGGTTCCTGCGGGTGCCGGAGGAGGTGCTGCCGGGCATGCGGACCTATCTGCTGGTGATTTTCGGCGGAATTCTGGCAACGTCGGTGTATAACTTCTGCGCCTGCCTGCTGCGGGCAGTGGGAAACTCCGTGGTGCCGCTGGCATTCCTGGCAATTTCGGCGGTGGGGAATATTGTGCTGGACCTGCTGTTTGTGGCAGTGCTGCCCTGGGGGATTGCCGGTGCGGCGGCAGCAACGGTTTTAAGCCAATATGCATCCGGTGTGGGCATTGCCATTTATGTGGCGAAAAAGACGCCGGAGTTGCTGCCAAAGCGGGGAGAAATGAAGCTGCAAAAAACGGTATTCCGGGAGATCGGCAGTCTGTCCGCCCTGACCTGTCTCCAGCAATCGGTGATGAATTTCGGCATTCTCATGGTGCAGGGGTTGGTGAACAGCTTTGGCACCGTGATTATGGCAGCCTTTGCGGCAGCGGTGAAAATCGACACCTTTGCCTATCTTCCGGTGCAGGACTTCGGCAATGCGTTTTCCACCTTTGTGGCGCAGAATTACGGCGCAGGGCAGCGGGAGCGGATTCGAAAGGGCACCGGAACTGCAATGGGGCTGACCATTGTGTTTTCTCTGGTGATTTCCGGGCTGGTCTGCCTGTTTGCAGGTCCACTGATGGGGATCTTTGTAAAGAGCAGCGAGGAAGCAGTGATTGCAGCAGGAGTGACGTATCTTCGAATCGAAGGCGCCTGCTATGTGGGCATTGGCATCCTGTTCCTGCTCTACGGCTACTATCGGGCAATCAAAAAGCCGGGGATGTCTGTGGTACTGACGGTGATTTCCCTGGGCACCCGAGTAGGACTGGCATACGGACTGGCTGGGATAGTAGGCGTTCGTGGAATTTGGCTGTCTATTCCCATCGGCTGGGCGCTGGCGGATGCGGTGGGACTTGTTTGGATGAAGCTGCGACCCTTGCCGGAAACCATTGATGAATAATAAAACGTCTGCATTCCAAAACGGAGTGCAGACGTTTTGCGTTATGCAGCTGCGTGAATGGGAAGCCGCATGAGCTTCCGGTAGCTGACCAGAAAATAGCTGATTTCCGCAAGGGCGGTAATTGCCCAGGAGAAGATGTAAAGCAGATATAGAGACGGAATGGTCCGGAAATAGGCGAAAATCGTATAAACCCAGATGATCCGGAACACGCAGGAGCCCATGATTACAATCACCGTAGGGGGAATGCTCTTGCCAATGCCCCGGGAGGCGGCGATGGTGCAGTCCATAAAGGCGCTGACACAGTAGCAGTAGCCCATAATCTGAAGCCGCTGCATGCCCGCGTCAATGACGGCTTTTTCGTTGACAAACAGGGAAAGGAACTGTCTGCCGAAAATCAGCAGCAGTCCGCCCAGCAGCGCGCCGGAAAGAAAGGAATAGGTGAGACTGATGAGATAGCTTTTCAGCATCCGGTTCCGGTTTCCCGCGCCCAAATTCCGGCTGACAAAGCTGGCGCAGGCGGTGTGGAAGGCTGCCATAACGTTATAAATCAGCGTGTCGGCGTTGGCGGCGGCAGTGTTGCCGGATACCATCACCGCATCAAAGGAGTTGACGCCGGACTGCACAAACAGATTGGCAATGGCAAACAGCGCGTTCTGGATGCCTGTGGGAATGCCGATGAGGAGCACTGCGCGGGTTGCCGCAGGATGGAGCCGCAGCTGCCTGAGATGGATTCGGCAGGTATCCTTTCGGAAAAGGAGATTCCGGAGAATCAGAACGGCGGAGAGATACTGGGAAATGGCGCTGGCGACGGCAACACCGGCAGCCGCCATGCGGCATACAATTACGAAAAACAGGTTGAGAATCACGTTGAGAATGCCTGCAATGGTTAAGTAGTAAAGGGGACGGCGGGTATCACCGCAGGCGCTGAGAATGCCGTTGCCGCAGTTGTAAATGCCCATGGCAGGCATGCCAAGAGCGTAAATCTTGAGATAGGTCACAGCGCCGTCCATAAGCTCGTCCTTGGTGCCCAGCAGCCGCAGCATGGGAGCAGCAAAGAACAGACAGGCAAGGCATACCAGCAGTCCCATCAGCGCGCAGAGAATCAACGAGGTATGGATGGTGTGGGAAATGGCGTCCCGATCTCCAACGCCCAGCTCATGAGCGGTACGGACATTGACGCCGCTGCCCATGCCTAGGAGAAAGCCTGTAAACAGACTGACCAAAAGGGTGGTGGAGCCCACGGAGCCCAGTGCCTGATAACCGGCAAACTTTCCGGCGATGGCAACGTCGCTAAGGTTGAACAGCACCTCGAGAATCTGAGAGAGCATTAGCGGAATGCTGAAAAAGAATATATTTTTCCACAGAGAACCGGCAGTCATATCAATACTGCGGGTGTTTGACATCATAAAAATGGCATCTCCTTTGCTGCCTTATGGGGGGGGGAAAACTCGCTGCCATAGTATAGCACGGGGCAAAGGGGGTTACAATCCGCAGATTCAACAGATGTTGACGGGGAAAATGGGGGATGTGTCTGCAAAGTGTGAAACGGAAAATGAAGGATAGACAAAACTTGCGAAAGGGAGACATAAAAATAACCTCCCAAGGCGAACCCCGGAAGCGCCAGGGTCACGTTAGGAGGCTTCTGATTATGAATTACGCTGCTGCCGTCTTTCACGAATCAGAGCGATGACTCCGCACAGCAGAAACAGGGCAATCACGACAGCACAGGCAGTGAGAGCGGAAATATTGTTGTAATAGGCTCGGTGCATCAGCATTACATAGCCATTCAGCACAGCGAGGACCAGCGCACCGGAGAACCAGGCACTGGCGCGAGACGGTGATTTTGCCGCTTCGGTGGAAGCACATTTGCGGTGCTCCTGCATCCGAAATCCAAGTCCCAGCAAAACAAGCAGCAGAAGCAGGACAATGTAGCCAATGACGGCAACGGAATGCGTCACCCAATGCCAATTGCGGAGCAGATAAAACCCCATCAAAACGGCAAAGACAGCTGCTGCAATCAGGAAGCCGTAGGAACGTTTGTGCGTGGCAATCACCTCTCAATTCATTGTAACAGAGCATCCTAATATTGTCAATTAGAACGAATTCAAACAGCGGTCAAAGAAATCCGCAAAGGTACCAAGCAGGCTTTCGTCGGTGATGGTTTTCAGGCGATTGATCTCGTGGATGGCGGACACGGGCGGATTGGGACTGCGGAGCACCTTTAACAGCTTGCGCTTTTGCAGGTCCACCTCGTGGGGTGTGGTGATGTTGTGGTCATGCCCGGTGAGGGGGAGAAATGTAAACCGGGGATTGTCATGAAACCGGCGGTACAGCACCATGTAATTCCGCTTGTAGGGGAGAATTCGGTCATCGTCGCTTTGGGCAATGAGCACCGGACAGCTTTGACTGGACAGCCCCTTGACAGCAGTAATTCCCGCAAGATGACCAAAGTGGAGTCGCTGATACAGTCGAATTCCCAGCAGCGGCAGCGGCGCAAGGGGACCGTAATGACGCCGGGTGTAGGGTGCCAGCGCGGAGAGACTGCCATAAAATCCGGCTGCGGAAACAATCCCGCGAATGGGAAAGGGCTCCAGCGCACCGATGCAGTCCGCTGCATAGCCGCCCCAGGAGTGACCGTAGAGCAGCAGGGGAAGGGCGGAGAGCTCGGTCTGACTTTGAACATAGCGAAGGCAGGCTTGCAGGTCTAGAATATGCTGAGGCAGTCCCAGCAGCATGCCATCAGAGATCCCGGTTCCGGCGCCGTCAAAGCTCAGAACCCGATAGCCCCGGCGGCAGAAATATTCACATTCCGGGAGATAGTCCGCATGGCTCATGCCATAGCCGTGGAAAAAGACAATGAGCCCTTTGGGCGGCGTATCCGGATAGGAAAACAGCCAGCCACGCAGGGTCCCCGCCGTTCCGGGAAAGGAGACGGCTTCCCGCTTCCAATCCGGATGGAGCCCGGAGAAATAGGGATAGTAGTCCCCTCCGCCTTCGAAACGGCAGTGAAATTGCCGCCGGGACAGCACCAGTCCTGCCAGCACAAAGCCCAGTGCCGCCAGAAGCAGAAGCCCAATGATACACAGTAGAATTATCATACAATCACCAAATAGTAGTGCGCCGCAGCATTTTGACTGCGGCGCACCTTATGCAACACCGCACAAATGGGTCGTCGGGCT
>CAJKNS010000034.1 GCA_905201305.1 uncultured Eubacteriales bacterium | reverse complement strand
CGACGGCTCCAACACCTTTGCCATTGCACCAGGACGGGTGATTGCCTATGACCGCAATCAGGTGACCAACGACCTGCTCCGGGAAAACGGCGTGGAGGTTTTGACTATTCCCAGCTCGGAGCTGGCGCGTGGACGGGGCGGTCCAAGATGTATGACCATGCCCCTGGTAAGAGAGTAATCATAAGGAGGATGATAGTATGCCGGTGAATTTGAAAGGCAGATCGTTTTTAACATTGATGGACTTTACCCCTGGAGAGATTCGCTATTTGCTGGATCTGGGGCACAATTTGAAGGCAAAAAAGCGCAGCGGCGTATTGGGCAGCAGCCTTCAGGGAAAGAACGTTGCCCTGCTGTTTGAGAAGACCTCAACCCGGACCCGCTGTGCCTTTGAGGTCGCAGTGCACGATGAGGGCGGCAATGTGACGTTTCTGGAGCCCGGCAGCTCGCAGATGGGCAAAAAGGAATCCATGGAGGACACCGCAAAGGTACTGGGACGGTTCTTTGACGGGATTGAATACCGGGGCTATGACCAGAAGGTGGTGGAAACCCTGGCAAAATACAGCGGCGTACCGGTGTACAACGGTCTGACTGATGACGATCATCCCACCCAGATTATCGCCGATTTCATGACCCTGGAGGAGCATGTGGCAAAGCCGCTTGACCATCAGAAGCTGGTGTTTGTGGGCGATGTGCGGAACAATATGTGCTATGCGCTGATGTTCGGCTGCTGCAAGCTGGGCGTGGATTTTGTGGGCTATGGTCCCAAGGAGCTCATTGACGGTGTGGATCAGAACATCATGGAACGGGTGCGGCGGCAGGCAGAGCAGTCCGGCGCGAAGATTATTCTGACCACGGATCGTCAGGAGCTTCATGGAGCAGACGCCGTTTACTCCGATATCTGGGCGTCCATGGGCGAGGAGGACAAGATTCCTGCCCGGACGCAGCTGCTGACCCCTTACCGGGTGGACGAGCAGCTGTTGGCGGACACCCACAATCCCAGCGTGATTTTTATGCACTGCCTGCCCTCCTTCCACGATACCGGTACGGTGATGGCGCAGACCTGGCTGGAAAAGGGCGTGGATATCCGCGAGGTCACCGACAGCGTATTCCGGAGCTCGGTTTCCGTGGTGTTCGATCAGGCGGAGAACCGGATGCATGCCATTAAGGCGATTTTGGTGGCAACGCTATGAGCAGACCGGAGAGAATTGTGGTGGCATTGGGCGGCAATGCCTTAGAGGAAAAGGGACTGCCCCCTACGGCGGAATCCCAGGCAATTGTGGTGGAGCGCACTGCCAGAACGCTGGCAGATCTCAGCTGCGGCGGTTATGAGATGGCGGTGGTCCACGGAAACGGACCGCAGGTTGGCAGAATTATTCTTGCCTCCGAAGCGGCGGCAGAGCAGACCCCGCCCATGCCCTTTGATGTCTGCGACGCCATGAGTCAGGGCTATATCGGCTATCATTTGCAGCAGAAGCTTCGGGCGGAGCTGCTGCGCCGCGGCCGGGATATTCCGGTAGTCACAGTGGTTACGCAGATGGTGGTGGACCCTCAGGACCCGGCATTTTTAAATCCAACAAAGCCCATTGGACCGTTTTATGATGCGGAAACTGCCCAGAGCATCCAGAAGGAGAAGGGCTATACCTTAAAAGAGGATGCCGGACGGGGCTGGCGGCGGGTGGTAGCGTCGCCAAAGCCCAAGAAGATCGTGGAAATCGGCACCCTGAAAACCCTCTGGGATACCACCATTGCCATTGCCTGCGGCGGCGGTGGAATTCCCGTGGTGGAGGAAGAGAATCATGGGCTTCGCGGCGTTCCGGCTGTCATCGATAAGGATCTGGCAGCACAGCTTTTGGCAGTGGAGATGGAAGCGGACGTGCTGCTGATCCTCACTGAGGTGGATGCGGTGTCCATTCGGTTCCGTCAGCCTGACGAGAAAAAGCTGGGACAGGTGACCGTGGAGGAAATGGAGCAGTATTGTCAGGAGGGGCATTTTGCTGCCGGGTCCATGCTGCCAAAGGTACAGGCAGCCATGGAATTTGTACGGAAGAATCCCCAGGGACGTGCCATTATCACCTCCCTTGCCCGGGGATTGGATGCGCTGGCAGGACAATGCGGAACAACAGTGATAGGTGGGATCTGATTGCGTAAATTGAGAATGCCCAGTGCGGAGACGATTTTGCTGCTGCTGATTTTAATTGTTGCTGCACTGACCTGGATTCTTCCGGCGGGACAGTATCACTATTTGGAGGACGGCGCACCCATTGCGGGCAGCTATACCCAGGTGAGCCGCAGCGGTCAGAGCATCTGGGCGGTGACAAAAGCGCCGCTGGAGGGCTTTTACGAAGCCATTGAGGTTGCGGTATTTATCCTGATGGTGGGCGGCTTTTTGGGTGTCATGGGCAAAACCGGGGCAGTGGATGCAGGCATTGTAGCCATTGTAGGCAAACTGGGCAACCGAGGCGGCGTGCTGATTCCCATTCTCATGTGTGCCTTTGCACTGGGCGGGACCACCTTCGGCATGTCCGAGGAAACCATTGCATTTTATCCGCTGCTGCTGCCGGTAATGGTGGCAGCGGGGTATGATACCGTCACAGCCGTGAGCGTGATTCTGCTGGGCGCCGGTGCCGGCGTGCTGGGATCTACAGTCAATCCCTTTGCCACCGGCATCGCAGCAGGCTTTGCAGGCGTTAGTATGGGGCAGGGGATTGGTCTGCGGCTTCTGCTGCTGGGGGCCTGTCTGGTGCTGTCCATCGGCTATGTGCTACTTTACGGGCAGCGGGTCCACAGAGATCCGAGCCTTAGTCTGGTGGCAGCCCAGCGGGAAGAGAATTTACGGCATTTTGCTCTGAAAAATCAGGAGAAAACGGCGCTGAGCAAATCGCAAAAGCTGGCACTTTGGCTGTTTGCAGGGACGTTCCTGGTGATGCTCTATGGCGTCATTCCGTTTTCCGATATGGGGCTTACCGCCATTCCAACCCTGGGCTGGTGGTTCCCGGAGCTGTCGGCACTATTCTGGGTGGCGGCGGTGCTGACCGGGATGCTCTGCGGCGTGGGAGAAAAGGAAATCGTCAGCGGATTTGTAGCCGGTGCAGCGGATTTATTGGGCGTTGCGTTTATCATCGGCATTTCCCGGGGCATTACGGTGATTATGAATCAGGGGAAAATCACCGATACCATATTATATTGGGGCGAGCAGGCACTGTCCGAAGCGGGCGGCGTGGGATTTATCCTCCTGTCCTTTGGCATTTTTGTGCTGCTGTCGTTCCTGATTCCTTCGTCCTCGGGACTTGCAACCCTGTCCATGCCCATTATGGCGCCGCTGGCGGAGATGACCGGTGTAAGCCGTGCGCTGCTGGTGACCGCCTACCAGACTGCATCGGGACTTGTGAACCTGATTACCCCCACTTCTGCGGTGGTAATGGGTGCGCTTGCCATCGGGCGGGTATCCTATGGCACCTGGATTCGATTTGTATGGAAGCTGCTGGCGGCGTTGACGGTGGTGTGCCTTCTGTGCCTGGGTATTGGCGCTTGGCTGGGCGGCTAAACAAGATGATAGAGCATAGAATCGGGGCAGTGCGGAGAAAACGGCAATCCGTACTGCCCCTTGGGCGGTTATATGGACATTGGAGGGATTTGGAACCGTGTTTTTGTATATTATGCAGTAGAATGTGTGGAATCTGTGAAAAATAAGATTGCAAATTAAGGAATGTATGATAGAATAAAGGTTGACAAACTTTCTGGCAGGCGTATCATATGTTCCGGAAAACGCAGTGACAGAAGAAGTCCGAAATTCAGGAGGATTCTGAACAATGAAGACACTGCGCGGACATCTGAAAAGCTGGGCTGCGGGACTGGCTGCGGTGATCCTAACCAGTCTGTATCCCTGTATTTTTATTTACGCTCAAAATGCCGGAGAAGCATCGCTGGGGGATACCCGGCTGTTCGCGGGGATTTTCCTCTTAACGGCGCTGGGCATCCTGCTGGTGACCGGAATCATGTTCCGGAACATGAGCCGGGCATCGTTTATGACCTGCCTTGGCATACTGGTGGTCATCAACTTTACCATGGTATCCCAGGGCATCAAGGAAAAGCTGCCGTGGCTGCGGGATCGCTATCAGCTGCTGCTCATCGGGCTGGTTTTGCTGCTGATTCTGATTTTGCTTTTGAAAAAGAAGCCTAATATGACCGCAGGCTGCGGGATTATTGCCCTAACCTTTGGGGCGCTGTGCTTCATCAGCGGAATCATTGCGGCGCCAAAGCTGATTTCCGGCGCCACCCAGCCACCGCCGCCGGATGCGCCGGAGGAAATCCGGACGGCACGGTTCGAAGGGAAGCAGCGCAATTTCTATTATCTCCTGTTCGACGAATATGGCGGCACGGAGAATCTCGATACCTATTTCGGCTATGACAACAGCGATTTTTATGATGCCCTGAAGGAGCGGGGCTTTTCCGTCTCCGAGACCAGCCGAAATACCGAGTCCTGCTGGACGGAGGACATTGTACCCAATCTCCTGAACCTCAACTATGTGGTAAGTGACGATATGACCGCGCGGGTGCGCCGGGAGTATCTGGAGAATCCTGCGTTGGTACAGCTGTTTTGGGGGAACGGATATCAGGTCAATCTGGTGAATCATTGGCGCTATCTCCGGTTTCCGGCAAAGGAGCTGACTCGGGGACAGCATGAGGACAATATCTCCTCTTACCTGCTCCAGCACAGTTTGTTCCAGCAGATTCCGCCCATTCGGAAGAGAATTGAAATGAAAATCTTCCAAAACTACCGGGACAACTATGTGGGACCGGTGGAAAATGCCATTGACGCGCTGAAAGGCTGCGCGGATGAGGTGGAGGGTCCGACTCTGACGGTGAGCTATATTCAGTGCCCCCATGCACCCTTTGTATTCCACAAGGACGGCAGCATCCAGACGGAAAAAAGCAAATACTGGTATTGGAAGGAGCCGGAGCTTTACACCGATCAGCTCCAGTACATCAATTCCGTGATTCTTGAAACCATCGACAGCATTCAGGAAAAGGACCCAGACGCTGCGATTCTGCTCCTGTCGGATCATGGCGCAAGAGTGCCCCTTCACATGGTGGAGCAATTTGGCGGTCCCTGGTTTGACACGGAAAAGGAGACGCCAGTGATGCAAAATGCGCTGGTGTCCGCCTATATTCCCGGTCAGCAGCTGGACCTGGAGGGACAAACGGGCATCAATGCCACAAGAATGGTGCTCAATGCCGCGTATGATCTGGACCTTGCGATGGTGGAACCGGCGGAGGGCTATGTGCTGCCGGATTATTTCAATTCCAAGGAGCATCCGGAAGCAGCCGTGTCAGCGGAGGAGCCGGAGGAATCCTGGGCAGAGGACAGCGCTGCGGAATGGAACGAACCGGATAAGCACCACAAAAAAGGACCGGGAAGATCGGGCCGCAAACCTGAAAAAGGCGCATCGGGGCATAAGCCCCCGAAACGCTAGAACAACATACAATATACAATTCGCTAGAAACGAGGAAGTAAGTTCATGTCACTGATTAACACTTGCATCGGCATTCCCCTGGGATGGCTGATGTGGCTCTGCTACAAGCTGGTAAAGAGCTATGGCATTGCAATTCTGCTGTTTACCCTGCTCAGCAAGATCATTCTGCTGCCCCTGTCTGTGGTGGTGCAGAAAAACTCCATTAAAATGATTCGTCTCCAGCCGGAAATCAACCGGATTACCGCGAAGCATTATGGCGGTAAGGACACCATTTCGGACGAGACCATTGCCCTGTATAAGCGGGAGCATTACAGCCCCATGCTGGGCATGGTGCCGATGATTATTCAGATTATTCTGGTGCTGGGACTCATTAACGTTATCTACAATCCCATGCAGCACCTTCTGCGGATCGATGCAGCCACCTGCAAGACCTTTGTGGCGGCTACGGCGCAGCTGCTGGGTGTGGACGAACTGGGCAGCGGCGCACAGCTCAAGGTTATTGAGGCAATGCGCAACAGTGCAAACTATGGCTACTTCATGGGACTTGCCGATCAGCTGCCGGGGGTAGACATTGTGGGGATTATTTCCGCGGCGCAGAGTCTTAACACCATGTTCCTGGGCATCAACCTGTCTCAGGTGCCGCCGGTGCTTCCCATTTCGCTGATTTCCCTGGTGCCGCTGCTGTCCTGCGGCTCTACGTTCCTGCTGTGCTGGGCGCAGAACCGGGATAACGTCCTCCAGAAGGAGCAGGGCTTCCTGAGCCGCTGGGGTGTGACGATTTTTACCGTGGCATTCTCCACCTACTTCACCTATCTGGTGCCTGCCGGCGTAGGTCTTTACTGGATTGCCAGTAACCTCTTTGCCATTGCCAACCTCTACTTTATGAACTTCCTCTACAAGCCCTCCAAGTACATCGACTATGCAGAGCTGGAGGAGAGCAAAAAGGATCTGGAGGAGCTTAAGGCAAAGGACGCCCAGAAGAAAAAGGAGCTGGAGCCCTATAAAAAGCAGGAGCACGATGATTATCATCGGTTCCTGTCCGACAAGGAGCATAAGCAGCTGGTATTCTACAGCGAGGGCAGCGGCTTCTATAAATACTTTGCGGGCATGATCGACTACGTGCTGAAGCATTCCGACATTGTGATCCATTATATTACCTCGGACCCCAAGGATGCGGTGTTCTCCATGAACGAGCCGCGCATCAAGCCCTATTACATCGGCGAAATGAAGCTCATTACGCTGATGATGAAGATGGATGCGGACATGGTGATTATGACCATGCCAGATCTGGAAACCTATCATATCAAGCGCAGCCTGGTACGGAAGGACATTGAGTACATCTACACTGACCACGGCGTCAGCTCCGATAACATGACCCTCAGAACCCATGCGCTGGACCATTATGACACACTGTTCTGCGTGGGACCCCACCAGATGGAGGAAGCCCGCGCCATTGAGAAGCTTTACAACCTCAAGCCCCGCCGTCTGGTGCAGGTGGGCTATGGACTGCTGGATGAGATGACCGAAGCCTGGGAGAACACCCCCAAGGTGCCCCATGAGAAGAAGACCATTCTGGTGGCGCCCTCCTGGCAGAAGGACAATATCATGGATTCCTGCATCGACACGCTGATCGAGCAGTTCCTACAGCCCGGCGTCCGGCTGATTATCCGTCCCCATCCCCAGTATGTGCGGCTGTACGGCGAGAAAATCGAAGGACTCCAGAGCCGATACAAGGACAAGCTGGGAGAGGACTTCATCATCCAGACGGATTTCAGCTCCACGGATACCGTTTACAGCGCGGACCTGCTGGTAACCGACTGGTCCAACGTTGGCTTTGAGTTTGCACTCTCCACGCTGAAGCCGGTGCTCTATATCAATACCCCCATGAAGATTATGAACCCCGAATACGACAAGATCGATGTGGTGCCCTTTGATATCCGGATTCGCGGTCAGCTGGGCGGCGAGCTGGAGCTTGACCAGTTGGATCAAGCGGGCGCTGTTGCAAAGGATTTGCTGTCCCGTCCCGACGAATTCCGTGAGACCATTCAGGCGGTGAAGGAAAAGGAAATCTACAATCTTGGTCATGGCGCCGAGGCGGCCGGGCGGTATATCGTCAAGCGCTTGGGCAGCCGAAAGGCATAATAATTCAAAACTAACAGTATTTTTAGGAGGAAACATACCATGAAAAACGCAAAAAAACTGCTGAGCTACACCTATTTCGGCTTCTTTACGGCGCTGCTCATGAGCGCACCCGCCTTTGCCTATCTGGATCCCGGCACGGTGACCTATGTGGTGTCCATGATTGCCGGTCTGTTCATTGCAGGCGGCGCAGCACTGGCAATTTTCCGCCGGAAGATCAAGCTGTTTTTCCAGAATCTCGGCAAGAAGAAGGACACCACTGCCGCTGACGTGAAAGAAGAAGCGGGCGGCGAGTTCAATCCCATGGACGATGTGGTAGATCCCATGGATGACGAGAAGAAGTAAGAACGATGGAAGCTTGTCATGAAAAGCGATTTCTCACCGATTCCGCCATTGCGTTCCTGGAGAAGGCATTGGGCATCGGCAGAGAACAGATCACTGACGTCCAGCCGACCTCGGCAGGCATGACCAACCGCTCCTTCCGCTTTCAAAGCGGCGGCACCCAGTATATTCTTCGGGTGCCCGGGGAGGGGACGGACAAGCTCATCAATCGCCGTCAGGAGGCGGAGAACTACCGGGCGCTGTCCGGCGATCCCATTTCCGACCATGTGATTGCCATTGATCCTGAGACGGGCTATAAGCTGGCGAAATACTGGCAGGAGACCAGAAACTGTGATCCCGGAAATCCACAGGAGGTTCAGGCATGTATGGCGCTGCTGCGGCAGTTCCATAAAAAGGCGCTGAAGGTACCCCATGACTTTGACATCTATCAGGAAATCGATTTTTATGAAAGCCTGATGGGAACCTCGGTTTATCCCGATTATGACGAGGTGCGGCTTCGCTGCCTTGCCATGCGTCCGTTTCTCAGCGGACTGGACCGGGATTATATACTGACGCATGTGGATGCGGTGCCGGATAACTTCCTGTTTGTCCGGGAAAACGGCAAAGAGACCCTGCATCTCATTGACTGGGAATATGCGGGGATGAACGATCCGCACTTGGACATTGCCATGTTTGCCATCTATGCAGGCTATGACCGCACCATGCTGGATCAGCTGATCGACTGGTATTTCGAGGAAGGCTGTGACGGGGATACCCGGCTGAAAATCTACTGCTATGTGGCGCTGGGCGGACTGCTCTGGAGCAACTGGTGCGAATACAAGAAGGCGCTGGGGGTAGACTTCGGCGGCTATGCGCTGATGCAGTATCGCTATGCTTCGGAGTATTCGGCGCTGTTTCAGGAACTGATGAAGAAACGCAATGGAGGAATCTAAACCTTGAATCAGGCAAAACGGGCGATTATTATGGCTGCCGGACTGGGCAACCGTATGCGACCTATTACAAATACCATTCCCAAGCCCCTGGTGCAGGTACAGGGGCGCCGGATGATCGACACCATTCTTTCTGCCCTGCATCAAAACGGCATTTGGGAGATCTATGTGGTGGTGGGACATCTTAAGGAGGCGTTTGCATCCCTTCCGGCGGAGAACCCGGGGCTGACGCTCATTGAAAATCCGGACTACCTGACCTGCAACAATATCTCCTCCCTCTACTATGCCCGGGCGCATCTGGAGGACGTGGTGATTCTGGACGGCGATCAGCTGATTTGGAATCCAGAGATTTTAAACCCCCAGTTTGAACACTCCGGCTACTGCTGCATTTGGCGGGATGAACCCACAGAGGAATGGGTGCTGACCCTGGATCAGAATGACATCGTGACGAAGTGCAGCCGAACCGGCGGAGATCACGGCTGGGAGCTGCACAGCGTATCCTTCTGGTCCAAAGAGGACGGAGACCGACTTCGCCGTCAGCTGGAGGAAGAGTACATCGAAAAGAAGAATACGGATATTTATTGGGATGATGTGGCGCTGTTCTGCCATCCGGAGGATTATCAGATGGGGATCCGACCCATTGCACCGGAAAGCCTTCAGGAGATTGACAGCGTAGAGGAACTCCGCGCGATAGACCCAACCTACCGCTAGAACAGGAGAATGACAAATGAAAAAAACCACCTCGGAAACGAAACGAATTGACTGGATGATTACGCTGGTTCCGCTGCTGCTGATTGTGGGGCTGTGTGTGGTCTTTATGCTACTGCCGGAGCAGGCAGGGGCTGTGCTCAGCCAGGTACGCTTCTTCTTTGGCGATACCTTTGGCGTGTACTATCTGATCATCGGATTGGGCATGCTGATTGTTTCCATCTATATTGCCGCCTCCAAATACGGCAATATTGTGCTGGGCAAGCCCGATGAAAAGCCCAAGTATTCTTTTTTTGTATGGGGCTCCATGATGTTTACCGCCGGACTTGCGGCAGATATTCTGTTCTATTCCTTTTCGGAGTGGGTGATGTATGCGGCAGATCCTCACCTGGCGGAGATGGGCAGCATTCAGGAGTGGGCAGGCGTATTCCCAATTTTCCACTGGAGTCTGGTGCCCTGGGCGTTTTATCTGGTGCTGGCAGCTGCGTTCGGATTTATGCTCCATGTACGCAGCGTCAACCGGCAGAAGTATTCTGAGGCGTGCCGTCCGATTCTGGGCAAGCGTACCGATGGTATCTGTGGTCGGCTCATTGATCTTCTGGCGGTGTTTGCGCTGCTGGCAGGCACGGCGACGACGTTTTCCGTGGCAACACCCCTGATGGCAAGCGTCATCAACGCGCTGTTCGGCGTTCAGCTCAATGAGACAGTGGTTACCATCTGCATTCTGATTATCACCTGCGTGATCTATACCACGTTCCTGCTCCGGGGCTTCTCCGGCATTAGTCTGCTGGCAAAGGCATGCATTTATTTGTTCTTTGGCATTCTGGCATATGTGCTGCTGTTTGGCGGCTCCACCAAGTATATCATTGAGACAGGGCTGACCTCCCTGGGAACCATGATCGGAAACTTTATCCCGCTGGCAACCTATACCGATCCGCTGCGCACTTCCTTCTTCCCTCAGAACTGGACCATCTACTACTGGGCATACTGGATGGTATGGTGTGTTGCCGCGCCCTTCTTCATTGGCAGCATCTCCAGAGGGCGCACCATCCGGCAGACCATTCTGGGCGGCTATGTGTTCGGCGTTGGCTCCACGATTATGAGCTTTATTATTCTGGGCAACTACTCCATGCATCTCCAGGTCACCGGTGCCATGGACTTTGTGGCGTCCTATCTGGAAAACGGCGATCCCTATGGGCTGATTATCGCCATTATTGAGACAATGCCCTGTGCCAAGCTGGTGATGGTGGTGCTGCTGCTGACCATGATTGCATTCTATGCCACGTCCTTTGACTCCATTGCGCTGACCGCCTCCTGCTACAGCTATCATCGGCTGGGGGAGAACGAGATGCCCCATAAGCTCATTCAGCTGATGTGGTGCATTCTGCTGATCCTCTTGCCCATTGCGCTGATTTTTGCGGAGAGCTCCATGAATAGCCTGCAGACGGTGAGCATCATTGCGGCGTTCCCCATCGGGATTGTTATGATTCTCATTGTGCTGAGCTTCCTGAAGGACGGCAAGGCGGCAATCAAGGAGCGAGAAGCGGCAAAAAAAGAATAGAAAGAAGGCTGGTGCGGCATTTTGGAATTCCGCACCAGCCTTTGCTGCAAAAAACAGCCGCTGCTTGGGGCAGCGGCTGCCAGGGAGGAATTACCCGGGGGGGTGTCCGGGATACCCGAAACGCGCGATTATGAAATTATCCGACGCATCTGGATTCCAGCGCCTGCTGGAGTGCAGATGCGCTGGAGGAATGCACGTGCAGCACCGGAACGCCGTTTTTCTTTGCCTCTTGGGTGGCGCAGATCATCATTTTATGGGAAACGGTGCCGGTGAACAGAATCATCAGGTCCGGGGAGCCGATCTTTTTCTTCATGGGACCGTTTTCCTTGGCAAATACCTTTGCCTTATAGCCGTTTTTCTTGCATATCTCCTGGTAGCGGCAGACCATACATTCGTTGCCGCCGATAATTACAACGCTCATAATTGGTATCCTTTCTATGGTTAGATAAAACTAATTCGTATGTACAAAAGATAGTTAGTAATTACTAACTATGAGCACATTCTACCATAGCTTTCCCACTGTGTCAATAGGAAACAGAAAAAAGCACCAAAAACTTTTCATACTCTTAACAAAGCTAAGAATGCGGATTTTACATTGCTATTCTACAATATCTGTGATACAGTTTAAGGGAAAGGAGCTGCTTTTATGCCTACTACATATGCACATTACCGGTTTGGCTGTGACGTGTTGGCTGCGATGCCGTCAGATATCCGCAAAATTGTGGAGCAGCATCGTCAGCTCTATGACTTCGGCGTACATGGACCGGACCTGTTATTCTACGATAAACCCTTTTCCTCAACCCGGATCAATGCCATTGGCTATGCCAGCCATGAGCGGACCGGCGCGGACTTTTTTGCTCAGGCGGTCAAGGCGCTGAAGGCTTCCTCACAAAAGGAGGCGGCGCTGAGCTATTTGCTGGGCGTCCTGTGCCATTTTGCTCTGGATCGGGAGTGCCATCCCTATGTGGCGGAGAAGGAACAGACCGGAGCCAGCCATTCGGAGATCGAGTCCTCCTTTGACCGGTATCTCATGGAGAAGGACGGACTGGACCCGCTGCGGCATAAGGTGACAAAGCACCTGATTCCCTCCCGCAGCAGTGCGTTGGTGATTGCGGATTTTTATCCGCCGCTGACGGCAAAGGATATTTTCCACACGGAGAAATCCATGGTGTTCTATCTCAACGGACTCATTGCGCCCCCGGGACCCAAGCGCAAGGCGATTCTGGCTGGTCTGAAAGCGGTGGGACATGTCTCTACCGGAGACATGCTGATTCCCCTGGGGCAGAACCCCAAGTGCTGGGACAGCGATAAAATCCTTTGGGGACACTATCAGGATGCGCTGAAGCTGATCGAAACCCTGCGGCAGGAGCTGTTTGCCTACATTCGGGATGGAAGCCCGCTGGGACTGGGCTTTTATCATACCTTTGGCGCGGAATAACCTGGCTGGAGTAAACGAAGGAGAGAGAATATGAGTAAGTTTAAGCTGAACAAACGGGAAAAGTCCTGGATCCTCTATGATGTGGGCAACTCCGCCTTCACCATGCTGGTGTCCACCCTGATCCCCATCTATTTCAATGCCCTGGCATCGGCGGAGGGCGTGTCCGATACCAATTACCTGGCATATTGGGGCTATGCGGGGGCCATTGCAACCCTGCTTACGGCGATCATCGGACCGGTGTTCGGTACTCTGGCAGACCGGAAAAACTATAAAAAGCCGATTTTTACCGTGGCACTGGTGCTGGGCGTAATTTCCTGCGCCGTGCTGGGCTTTGCCTGGAGCTGGATCTCGTTCCTGGTGATCTTTGTGTTCTCCAAGGTGTGCTATTCCTCGTCTCTGGTGTTCTATGACGCGATGCTGCCGGAGACCACCACAGAGGAACGCATGGACAACGTATCCTCTCAGGGCTATGCCTTTGGCTACATTGGCTCCTGCATTCCCTTTATTGCCTGCCTGGTGATTGTGTTGATGAGCGACAAGCTGGGGCTTACCCAGTCCTCTGCCATGACCATTGCGTTTATTCTCACGGCGGCATGGTGGCTGGTGCTGACCATTCCACTGCTGAAAACCTATCATCAGACACGCTATGTGGAGGCAGTGGGCAATCCCTTCCGTCAGAGCTTTGGGCAGCTGGCAAACACCTTCCGGAATATCCGTAAGGAAAAGCATATCTTCCTGTTCCTGGTGGCGTTCTTCCTGTTCATCGACGGCGTTTATACCATCATCGACATGGCGGTGGCATATGGCACCGCAGTGGGACTGGACACCACTGGGCTGCTGCTGGCGCTGCTGCTGACGCAGTTTGTGGCATTCCCCTTCGCGATTCTGTTTGGTCGGCTGGCGTCCAAGTATGATACGGGACTTTTGATTAAGGTCTGCATCATTGCCTATACCGGTATCACCATTTTTGCGGTCTTCCTGGCGGCACAGTGGCAATTCTGGGTGCTGGCGGTGCTGGTCGGCATGTTCCAGGGCGGCGTACAGGCACTGTCCCGGTCCTATTTTGGCAAAATTATTCCCCCGGAGAAGTCCGGCGAATACTTCGGACTGTTCGATATCTGCGGCAAGGGCGCGGCATTTATGGGCACGACCCTGATTTCCGTGGTAACCCAGGT
>CAJKNS010000033.1 GCA_905201305.1 uncultured Eubacteriales bacterium | reverse complement strand
CTTTTTGCGATAAAACCCGCGGCTCCTGCATATAGTAGGGATACCTCGGATTCCGTTCCGCACATTTTGCTGCAAAATTTGCCCCGGCTTCAAATAATTCTGTTGAAATTTGCCGAGGGACTGGTTATAATGTTATCATGTGACTGCGAAAGGAGATTTGTCCATGGGCGAAGTATTAGTGGTAACCTCCGGCAAAGGCGGCACCGGCAAAACCACCCTTTGTGCCGGACTTGCCTCCTGTCTTGCCGCCATGGGGCAGCGGGTGCTTGCCATTGACTGCGACATTGGGCTGAGCAATCTGGACATTGCCCTTGGCATGACCGACTGCGCCACCGTCAGTTTCCTGGACGTGATGATGGAGAACCAATACCTCTCCGACGCGCCGGAGCATCCGGTCATTCCCGGGCTTCAGCTGCTCACCGCGCCCAGTAAAACCCGCGCGGGGCTGGTGGACGACATCATTTTTGGCAGGCTCATTGAAGAGGCTGCCGAAACCTACGATTGGGTGCTGCTGGACGCGCCCGCCGGCATCGGCTTTGGCTTTGATCTGGCTGCCGCCTATGCCACCCGGGCAATCATTGTTTCCACCCCCGACGCCGCCGCGCTGCGAGATGGGCAGCACACGGCATCCCTGCTGGTGGAAAAAGGCATCTCCCCCATTGAGCTGGTGGTCAATCGGGTATCTCGGCATCTGCTTGGGTCCCTGCGTTCCAATGTAGACGATATTATGGATTCCATTGGTCTGCCGCTGCTAGGGCTGATCCCCGAGGATCAGGCTGTTCCTGTTGCCGCATCCCAGGGCAGCGCATTGGTACTCCGCAGTCGAAAGGGCGCAGCAGTCGCCTGCCTTCATATCAGCCGCCGGCTGATGGGCATGGAGGCGCCCCTGATGCATATGCACTTTTAACGGATTCAATCTGAGCTGGAGGCGATAGATATGAACATTGCAATCATGGCACACGACAAAAAGAAGGAACTGATGGTACAGTTCTGTATTGCCTACAAGGGCATTCTGGCAAAGCATTCACTCTCCGCCACCAACACCACAGGACGGCTGGTGTCTGAGGCAACGGGTCTTCCCATTACCCTTTATCTGTCCCGTGCTCAGGGCGGTCAGCAGCAGGTAGGCGCGCGCATTGCCTATAACGAGATTGATCTGGTGCTGTTCTTCACCGATCCCGGCTGCAACGATCCCGTCCAGGAGCAGAACCTGCTCCAGATTGAGCGGCTATGCGACATGCACAACGTTCCCTTTGCCACCAACCTTGCCACAGCCGAAATGCTGACACTGGGACTGGCGCGAGGCGATCTTGACTGGCGCGAGGGCAACGGAAAGTCTGCCCCTCTTTATGAGTTTTAACAACACAAAAACGCGCCGGACCTGTTTCCGGCGCGTTTCTTTTGAGGTATTTCATGTATTACGTCTATATGCTCTCCTGCGGCGACGGCTCCCTGTATACCGGCATTGCCGCAGATGTGGAAAAGCGGCTTCAGCAGCATCAGTCCGGCGCAGGAGCCAAATACACTCGCAGCCATCTGCCGGTTACCCTGGTTTATCAGGAGTGTCTGCCGGATAAGTCCAGCGCCCTTCGCAGGGAATATGCCATCAAACAGCTGCCCCGAATCAAAAAGCTCCAGCTGGTGGAAGAATACCGGCAGTTGCACTCTTAATTTCAGCATGCAAAAACCTCCGCGGCATTCTAAGGCGCCGCGGAGGTTTGTTTCCTTATTCGTCGATCTGGAGCACATAGCCCTTCTTGCCGGAATACTCCTTCACTGTGTTTGCAGCATCATTGTTGTACCAGGTACCGTCAACGCTGAACATGCTAAGGTAGTATTCCTCGCCGCCGCTGGGTTCGCCGGGATACCAGTTGAGATAGCCAACAGAATCGCCATTTTCCCAGTAAGCGCTGCCCCAATCGGAAACATCACCAACCGAAGCGTTGAGCCACAGGAATACCATTCCGTTGTCGCTGCCCAGCTTTGCGATGGTGTCAAATTCCTCCTGGGTGTTGGGCATTGCAACCTGTCCGCCGCGCTCTTTCGCATCGGCTTGCGCATCCCACCAGCTAAAGTTGCCCATAATCAGCTGATACTTATGTCCATTGAAGGTAATGACATCCGAGGTCGTTACCGGTTCGGGCGTGGGCGAAGGCGAAGGAGAGGGAGACGGCTTGGGAGAGGGCGAGGGGGACGGAGACGGCTTGGCAGTCGGTGTTGCCGTGGGCGTGGGAGTCGGAGAGGGTTTTGGAGTCGGAGAGGGCTTTGGAGTCGGCGTGGGCGTCGGCGTTGGCGTTGCAACCGCTTCCTCCGTCTCAATTACAGTCCCGGCAGCAGAGGGAGAAGGCGGCGCAATCTCCGGAGAGGTTTCGGGCTTTGTAGAAGTCGTTGGCGAAGGACTGGGATTGGTCACCGCGCCCTGCTTCAGGCTTGCCAGTCCGGCAATGGCAGTGGAGTTGCTGGGGTCCAGCTTTTCCAGCACCGTGTCGTAATATTCCTTTGCCTTTACGTAGTCTTCTTCTGCCTTTGCTTCGTCGCCCAGCTTCAGATAGGCGTCCATGGCAGACTTTTTCAGCGTACTTTCATTGAGCGCCTGATAGCCCCGCAGATAAGCGTCTGCCGCGCCCTCAGGATCTTCATTGCCAGTATAGGCTTCGCCCAGCAGCTCATAGGTTTCCTTGGTGGCATTTCCGTCTGCCACAATTTTCTCCAGCTGGGAAATTGCCTCGGCATAGTTCTGCTGGTCCAGCTCCTGCTGCGCCAATACGGTGGGATCATCCTTGTCCTTGGAGCCCACAATGCCCAGCCGGAACGCCATGACCACGCCAAACGCAATGACCACCACCAGCAGTGCCGCTGCTACCGCAGTGACCACCAGTCCCTTTTTCTTTCCGCCGTCATCATCGGGATCCGGCGCAGAAGCCGCCTCAGCCTGGGTTCTGCCGCCATGGGGTGCTTCACCGTATTCCGCATCCTCGGGCTGCTCCCAGCCGTCATCGCCCCGAAAATCGCCGGGATTGCCGCTCTCATCATTGGCACCGGGCACCTGACCGCCGGACACGGTGCGCGGCTGACGGCGGGCATCGCTGCTGCCGCCCTGATCCGGTCCCGGATACATTGTTGCGTCCATGCCGCCCATATTTCCCTGGTCAGTGCCATAGGGCGAATACAGCATGGTATCATCCACACTTCCGCCCGCGGGTACATTGGGCTGCTCCGGAGTCTGATAGCGCTCATAGGCTACAAAATCCGCGCCTTCCGTTCCAAAGGGCGTTCCGCAGGTGGGACAAAACTTTGCCGCAACAGACACAGATTGTCCGCACTGGGGACATATCTTATAAACAGAGGATTCCTCAGACATACAGTTCATTCCTTTCTCTGGTTCTGCCCGATTAAGCGGGCAGACCGTTCCTGATGCTTCATTATATCATAGTTTTCCGCCTTTGTGTGATAGAACCGTGAATTTTGTCAAAACTTACATGATTTTTTGTGTCAATTTTCATCTGCGCCATAATTTCCGCAAAAAAAGCACGAAAATTCCGATTGTATGTAGAAAAACACGTTTGAATGCGCTATACTGTAGGAATGACATTGAGCATGACATTTTAAATTTACGGAGGTACCCATGGGCAAACGCTTTATCATTTCCATGCTGCTGGTGGTGGCAATCATCGGATCCATCGCCGCAGGCTCTGCGTTGTTCTTCCAAAACCGCTATCATAACCTGGCAGAGGCACAGGCTGAGCAGTCCGTTGCCGACACCCAGAATATTCAGGACCTTGCCGCCGCCGGTGCCGCACTGGAGCAGCAGCCCATCACCGGAAGCAATTCAGAAGATGCCGCCGATTCCTCAAGCGAAAGCTTCTCCACCTCTGTTGCGCCCAGCGACGATGCAGCCCAAGCCGATGCCAATGCTGCCCGTGCCCGGGTAATGCTGCGGGATATGACGCTGGAGGAAAAGATCTGCCAGATGCTGTTTGTTACCCCGGAGGCGCTTACCGGCTACACCCGGGTAACCCAAAGCGGCGATACCACCAAGGCTGCCATTGAAAAGTGGCCGGTGGGCGGCATCATCTATTTCAGCACCAATCTGGTTTCCACCGATCAGACCACCGAGATGATCGAAAACATCCAGAGCTTTTCCGAAAGTGCCACCGGTCGCAGACTGTTCATCGGTGTGGACGAGGAAGGCGGCACCGTTGCCCGGGCTGCCGATTCTCTGGGCACCACGCAGTTTGACGACATGTCTGTCTACGGTGAAACCGGCGACACCCAGGAAGCTTATAACATTGGCGCAACCCAAGCCAAGGATCTGACCGCCCTGGGCTTTAACGTAAACTTCTCTCCGGTGGCGGATGTGCTGACCAACGAGGATAACACCGTGGTCAAGCAGCGGAGCTTTGGCTCGGACCCCGATCTGGTGGCCAGTATGGTCTCTCAGGTGGTCAAGGGGCTGACCGACGGCGGCATGCTGTGCGCACCCAAGCATTTTCCCGGTCACGGCAGCACCGGCGGCGACACCCACGACGGCTTTGCCTCCTCTGACCGTACGCTGGAAGAGCTGGAATCCTGCGATTTTAAGCCCTTCCAGGCAGCCATTGAAGCCGGCGCTCCCATGATTATGGTGGGTCACATGACCATGACCGCCATTGACCCTGACAATCCGGCGTCGCTGTCCGAAACCATTGTAACGGGTCTTCTGCGGGAGGAACTGGGCTATGACGGAATCATCATCACCGACGCACTGAACATGGGCGCCATCGCCAACAACTATACCAATGCCGATGCTGCGGTAAAAGCCGTTTCCGCAGGCTGCGACATGCTGCTGTGTGTCTCTAACATCTCCTCCGTGGTGAACGCCCTCACCGATGCCGTCTCCGATGGCACCATTTCCGAGGAGCGCATTGACGAGAGCGTCAGCCGGATTCTCCAGGCAAAGCTCCGTTACGGCATTATCTCTTAACGCATTCAACATATGTATCAAACCGCCGAGTCCACCCCGGATTCGGCGGTTTTCTATGTTTCAAAAAAAATTTCGCGAAAATCGAAAAATTTTTCAAAAACCCCTTTACAAAGGGCTTTTCCCATGCTATAATACAACCATAAACAATAACAATTATCGTTATCGAAAGGAGCTACAGTGATTCAACGATTCAGTAAAAAGCGTCAGGCAATTTATGATTGTCTCGCCGGCACCACTTCTCACCCCACTGCTGATTGGATCTACCATCAGCTCCATGCCGATTACCCCGACCTGAGTCTGGGCACCGTCTATCGGAATCTCACCCAGCTCAAGGACGCCGGACTGATCCAATCCGTGGGTGTCATCAACGGGCAGGAGCATTTTGACGCCAATGTCTCCCCCCACACCCATCTGATCTGCCGTGGCTGCGGCATCGTTCGGGACCTGTTTGAGGTCAATGTTCCCGGCGAGGTTGCCCAAAAGGCTGCCGACGTCAGCGGCTATCAAATCACCGGCGTCAGCCTGCGGCTTATGGGGCTCTGTCCCAGCTGCAAAAAGAAATCTATTTCGTAGTTCACGGGAATCATTCCCACAAATTAAACAACAATTTTATGGAGGTACTAATTATGGCTAAGTATGTTTGCACTGTTTGCGGTTATGTTTACGAAGGCGAGACCCTGCCCGCCGATTTCAAATGTCCCCTTTGCGGCGTTGGCGCTGACAAGTTCAAGAAGATCGAGGGCGAGATGACCCTGGCTGCCGAGCACGAGTATGGCGTATACGACAGCACCGTAAAGAACAACGCCGCCGTTTCCGACGAAGACAAGGCTTATATCCTGGAGCAGCTGAAGGCAAACTTCACCGGCGAGTGCTCTGAGGTTGGCATGTATCTGTGCATGGCACGCATTGCCCATCGCGAGGGCTATCCCGAGATCGGTCTGTACTGGGAGAAGGCAGCTTATGAAGAGGCTGAGCATGCCGCAAAGTTCGCAGAGCTCCTGGGCACCGAGCTGGAGCCCAACATGACCGCTTCCACCGAGAAGAACCTGGCATGGCGTGTGGACTGCGAGTATGGCGCTACCGAGGGCAAGGTAGAGCTGGCTACCGTGGCAAAGAAGAACGGTCTGGACGCAATCCATGATACCGTTCATGAGATGGCAAGAGACGAAGCCCGGCATGGCAGAGCGCTGGCTGGTCTGCTCAAGAGATATTTCGGGAAGTAATCCGATAAGATAAAATAGGAGGAAGCATCGGAATGGTGCTTCCTCCTTTTATTCGTTGGAAATTGAAACACATAAGAGTCCACTTGGCGTTAGACCAATATCGCTATTTCGTTCATACGCGCAATATACGCCTTATTTTGCATCTCCTCCTTCATCCTTATTCATCTTTCCATCATTTTTGCAATTTTCCCGCCGTATTTTGCAAAAAAATCTTCACAATGATGCAAATTTTCTTGTAATTCCTTCATTTTAATGCTATAATAGCAAAGCGTGACTTAAGGAAGCGGCGGTTTATTCATGCCTCCGCAAAAAAAGAAGGAGAGATCACATTGAAGAAAAAGAAGCAATTCCCCCTGGCGCTGTGGATCTTTGTCGGTCTATGTGTTGGCATTATTGCCGGTCTGATCCTGATGGCTGTACCAAACGGTGTGGAGTTTGGCGAAACCTACATTAAGCCCTTTGGTACCATTTTCCTGAACCTGCTGAAATTTGTCGTCGTTCCCATTGTGCTGTTCTCCATCGCTGCCGGTGTGATTTCCATGGGCGATATTAAAAAGGTCGGCTCCGTAGGCAGCAAGACCATTGTGTACTATTTGTGCACCACTGCATTTGCCATTGCCCTGGCGCTGGTGCTTTCCAGCATTGCCCAGGGACTCCATCTGTTCACACCTCTGGCTACCACCGATCTGGAGTATACGCCTCCGGAGAGTCAGGGAATCATGGACACCATTGTGGCGATTTTCCCCTCCAATGCCATTTCTCCTCTGGCAAACGCAACTATGCTTCAGGTAATCGTGATTGCACTGTTCATTGGCTTCGGCATTCTGCTGGCGGGTGAAAAGGGCATTACCGCTGCTAATGTTGTTGAGAGCTTCAACGAGGTCTTCCAGCGGATTATGGACCTGATTATTAAGCTGTCCCCCATCGGCGTTGCCTGCCTGATCTGCCCTGTGGTTGCCGCCAACGGTCCTGCTGTTCTGGGTAAGCTGGCAATGGTGCTGCTGGTGGCTTATGTAGGCTATATTGTGCACGCCGCACTGGTTTACTCCACCACCGTTGCTACTCTGGGCAAGGTTTCTCCCTTGCAGTTCTTCAAGGGCATGCTGCCTGCCATAATGATGGCATTCTCCTCCGCTTCCTCCGTTGGCACCCTGCCCTTTACCATGGAGTGCTCCGAAAAGCTGGGCGCAAAGCGGGAGATTTCCTCCTTTGTGCTGCCTCTGGGCGCCACAATTAACATGGATGGCACCGCGATTTATCAGGGCGTCTGCGCCGTATTCATTGCCGCCTGCTATGGCATCCATCTGGATTTGGGCAATATGATTACCATCGTCTTCACCGCAACGCTGGCATCCATCGGCACCGCAGGTGTTCCCGGCGCCGGCATGGTCATGCTGGCAATGGTACTCCAGAGTGTCAACATTCCCGTGGAGGGCATTGCGCTGGTTGCCGGTATTGACCGCATCTTTGACATGGGTCGTACCACCATTAACATCACCGGCGACGCTGCCTGCGCCGTCATCGTCTCCCGTCTGGAGGAGAAGAAGGCTGCCAGAAAGGCAAAGAAAGCGAATAACTGACACAAGGCATTTTAACGCCGCTGCTCCGGAAATTGGAGCAGCGGCGTTTTCTATGCTTTCTTCTTTTCCCTGGTATACACCAATGCCGAAATGACCGACGCCACAGGCACCGTCAGCACCACGCCGCTCGTTGCAGCAATTCCCTGTGCCAGCTCCATGGCAAGATAGTCGGAATTGAGCAGGTGCCCCATATCATAGCCATAGGCAAGCAGGAGAATCATGGTGGTCAGCGCCGTTCCGGTATAGGCAAGAATCAGGGTGTTGGTCATGGTGCCGATCATATCCTTTCCGATCCGCATGCCCGATTCCATCAGCGCCCGGCTGCCCAGCTCCGGATTGAGCGTATGGATTTCCTCCAGCGACGCCGCAATGGACATGCCTACATCCATCACCGCACCCAGCGCCGCAATGAGCACCGATGCCATGAGCATGGGTCTTAGCTCCATGCCTGTGGACTGGGTAATCATCAGCAGCGCCTCCGCAGACTCCAGATTATAGCCGGAGATATGCAGCACCCTGGAAAACACCAAAAACAGCACGCCGGACAGCGCCGTACCCAGCAACGTTGCAGCCGCTGCCGCAAAGGTCTTCCGCCCAATGCCGCCCAGCAGAACCAGTGCCGCAATGGTTCCCACCGCAATGGTCGCAACCACCGATCCCATCACGCTCCAGCCATGGAAAATCGCCTGCACCAGGAAAAACAGAATCACAAACACGGTATAGCCCAATCCCAGCAGGGACCAGCCGCCCTTGCCTCTGCCTACTGCCAGCACAATGACTGCGAAAATTGCCACAGTGAAAATCAGTCCCGGCACCCGGTGATAGTTAAACACTGTGTAATACGGTTCGGCATTTTCCGGCTGATCCACGCAGATCATGATGGTCATGCCCTGCTTTGCCACCACATTCAGCGTTCGGGTCACATAGTTGGTTACGCTTACGGTCTTTCCCTGCTCAGTCCCCGCCAAAAGCTTTACTGTCAGCTGCTGTACGCCAACCTGACGGTCCGGCTCCAGGGTATCCGGCTCCAGCTGCTCACTGTCCACCGATTCCACATAGCCTCTTACATAGTGCAGGCTGTCGTTATTCACCATCCGGAAGGTGTTGATCTCGTTCCACTGAATCATCATAATCCCCAGCATGGATACCAGCATCAAGCCCAGACATATCAGATTCTTCCAAGGCAGCCGAATCTTCTGCCATTTCATATACATCGTCTCCTACCTGCCGCCTGTCAGCTTTTGCGGCTTTGTTTATCTTACTGCATTCCGGTAAAATGTGCGGATACGCTTGGGTAAAATATGTGAAAAGACTCAGGGAAAATTCCCTGAGTCTTTGTTCCGTCGGTTTGGATTATGCCGCTTTCAGGAGCCGATAGAGCATCGTCGCGCACTGCTCTCTTGGCAGCGTCATTCTGGGCGACAGCGTATTCTTTTCTGTTCCCAAAATAATTCCGGTGTCTACCGCCCAAGCCATTGCGGGCTTTGCATAGTCGTCCACCTTTTCGTAATCCACATAACCGCCAAGATCCTTCTGACTGCTCACATCCATCCCCTGGAGCTTTGCGTAGCGGTAAAGGAATGCCGCCATCTGCTGCCGGGTTGCGGTCTGCTCGGGCGCAAACTGGGTTTCGCTGATTCCCTGGGCAATGCCATTTCCCTCTGCCCACATCACAGCCTTCTCATAATATGCGTCCTTCTGGAGATCGGTAAACCTGGTGGTTCCGGTTACTTCGGGGCTGCCCGCCATGCGATAGAGCACGGTAACAATCATTCCCCGCGTCATCGGCAATCCAACGCCATAGCTGTCCTCGGCGCATCCAATCATAATGCCCTTGGTATACAGCTGATCCACTGCCTCATGATAGTATTCCTTCTGGTCGACGTCGGTAAATACCTTGCTGGGGCACTTGTCGCCGCCGTCACAGGGCTTCTTTTCCGGGTCTTCCGGCTGATCGGGATTTTCAGGATCTTTCTTCTCCTTGTGCAGGGTAAAGGTGTCTACCACGCTCTGGTCGCTGGTGCGATAGGTGGTTACGGTGAAGGTATCAGGCGTTACGGAAACCTTGGAGTAGTTTGGAACCTTCTCCTGGTTCTGCACTGCGGTGTAGGTGAATGCCTCGTTGGTGATGTTATAGAACTTGGAGCCGGAGCCGGAGTTCAGAGTGACATACTGCACGCCGTCAGGCTGATAGATATCCGTTAGGGCTTTGCCGTCCTCGGTCTTCTGCACGTCGGCAGTCATACCGTCCTCGCCGCCCATGATGTAGCTTCTTGCGTACACATGGTCATGTCCCTGGAGTACCACGTCGATGCCCAGTTGCTTGAAGATGGGGCTCAGTCCGTTCCGGAGCTGTACAATGTCGCCTTCGGTTACATGGCTTGCCACAGAATACATGGACTTATGGAAGCAAACCACGTTCCAGTTGGCATCGGGGTTCTTTTTCAGTGTCTCCTCCAGGAATGCCTTGTGCTCGGCAATGGACAGGTTGGAGGTATTCAGCGTCATAAACAGCACGCCGCCATAGGTAAAGCTGTAGTCGCCGTCCCCTTCCCTGTTCTGACCATAGGAGGTGACACCCGGCATCTGGAAGTGCTCGGTATACAGGGTGGAGTTATTGCCGTTATCGTGGTTGCCCACCAGAGTTGCCAGGGCAATGGAGTTGAGGTTCTCATTGTTGAAAAAGCCGCTGTACTCCGTCTCCACCTTGTCGAGGTTGGAGCCGTCCGCTGCATAGTACTCGTTGATCTGGTCGCCCAGAGAGAACAGGAAGCTGTAGTCCGTGCCGTCGGTAAGGACCTCGTTTACAGTCTTGGTCCAGCCCTCAATATTTGCATCCAGATTGTTGGCATACAGCTGCGGATCGCCAACTGCTGCAAAGCTGAATCTTTCGGTTCCAAATGCAGGCGTCTCATAGCTGTACTCCTTGGAGGTCTTGCCGCCCGCGGAAATGGTATAGGTGTACTTGGTGGAGGGCTCCAGACCGCTGAGGTCCACATGGTTGACGTAATACCCGTTCTTGGAAGCCTGCTTTACCTCTGCGGTATAATCCTTCCCGCCAAAATGCAGCACTGCCGCATCGGAATTGGTATCGTACCAGGTGATACCCAGGCAGTCCTCGGTTGCACCGATGTTCACAGTCAGGCTGTCCACTGCCAGTTCATTGCTCTCCGGCTCTGTGGATGCTGTCAGCTCCTTTACCGCCAGATAAATATCCGAGCTGGAAGCGCGTCCCTGATGGAGCTCTACTGCCAGCACATTGGTGCCATCCACCAGCATAGATGTGTCGGTCACCGCAATCTCACCGGTCTTGGGGGCACCGGCATTGGAGCCACCATAGGACAGGTTGGAAGCATAGCCGCCGGACGGCTCATCAAAGGAGGCTACCTTTTTGCCGTTGACATAGACAATGGCAGCATCATCATAGTAGAGCGTTCCCAGGAGCTTTGTTACGGCACTGGCATCCTTCACCTGGAAGGTGGTGCGGAAGAAAAACGTGGGAATGTCATCGCCGGAAACACCGCCAATATACTGGCTCAGCAGCACGGAGGGCGTAAAATTCACATCCGTATAGCCGGCGCCCAGGTTCGCAATGCCGCCGTTCTTTGCGCCAAAGGTACCTGCCGCTGTTTTCCAGTTGCTGTCGTCATAGTCTGCCTTGGTCCAGCTCAGCCGGTCATAGCCCTCTGCCGCTGCATCTCCGGCTGGATCGGTGTTATTGTCCAAATACCGCCATCCGGTGGTCAAATCCACGGTTTCTGTCTCCGATCCCACGGTCACTGTCTGCACGCTGGGCTGGAGTTCCACGTCCGTAGCCGAAACCGTACATGCCAGCATGGAAATGCAGGTTGTTACCGCCAGAATCGATGCTAGAAGCTTCTTTATTCTGTTCAAACTGGTCATCCTTTCATCTTCACTTTGTCAAAATTCTATTTTGGAACAGCCCTATGATAAAGGATTCCCGGTAAAATGCGCTATTCCCCTCCGGTAAAATCTCTGAGAAAAGCAGCTGCAAAACTTTACAAAAGCGAAAAAACAGCAGCCCCGGAACGCTTCCGAAGCTGCTGCCATTTGATTCTGTTAGATCCTCGATGCCGCATCATAGCCGGATCGGGTTGCGCCGCGCACATTCTTCGCCACCACGCAGTCGCCCACGGGCTCAAAGAACAGGCTCAGCCCCCGGAACTCCTCCGCCTGCCGGGCTCTTGCCCGCATGCCCGCTGCCAATACCACCGTATCCGCAGGCAGCACAGCATGGTTTCCATAGCTGTCCGCAACCTCCATACCATCGTCGGTAATTCCGGTGCATTTCACGCCGCAATAGCAGGTGACGTACTCGTTCAGATGCTCAATCAGCGCCTGCCGCGGGATAGAATAATCCTCCATGGCAACACTCTGTGCCATTTCCACCAGGGTGACATTTTTATGGAGATACATGGCAAGGTACAGCGCCGTCTCGCAGCCCACCAGACCGCCGCCCAGCACCGCAATATTCTCGCCCATGTCTTCTCCTGCCAGACCCTTCCGGTAGCATTCCTCCGCAGTAATCACATTGTCGCCATGAACGCCGGGAATGGGCGGAATTACCGCATCGGCGCCCAATGCCGCAATGACTGCATCGGGCTCCATGGCTTCCACCAGCTCAGGGGTTGCTTTGGTAGACAGCCGAACATCCACGCCCAGCTTGTCCAGCATATGAATCTGATAGTCCATGAAGTTCTCCAGGACCTTTTTAAATGCCACCTGCCGGGAGAAAATCAGCTTGCCGCCTAAGTGATCCGCCTGCTCCAGCAACGTCACCTGATGTCCCCGCTGGGCTGCCACCATTGCGGCTTCCATCCCCGCAGGACCGCCGCCGATGACCACCACCTGCCGTTTTTCCTTGGGCAGCTCCTCCAGCAGCTTCAGCCGGTATTCCCGTCCCACCGTGGGATTGACGGAGCAGGCAAATGCCGTATTCCGTCCGTAGTCCAGGCAGTGGAAGCAGCGGATACAGGGAATAATCTCGTCCTCCCTGCCATGGAGCGCCTTATCCGGTGCATAGGCGTCAGAAATGGTGCCGCGTGCCATGGCAACCAAGTCGGCGCCGCCGGTGGCAATGGTCTGCTCCATGAGCTCCGGCTGCTGGAACGCGCCCAGCGTCAGCACGGGAATGTGGATTTCTCCGCTCCCCTTTACCTCCCGGGCAAGGTATGCATTGCAGCCGGCAGGCAGAAAGTTGTTGGGATGCATAATGTGCTCCGTCTCACTGTAGAAGCTGCCGCAGGAAATATGGGCAATGTCGATTTTATCCTGCACCAGCTTTAAGAATTCCACGCAGTCCCTGGTGGTAAAACCGCCGTCGGTGAGCTCGCTGCCGGAAATCCGATATTCAATCAGCAGCTTCCGTCCCACCCGATTCCGAATGGCGTCCAGAATCATAATGGGGAACTTGGCACGGTTCTCAAGGCATCCGCCAAACTCGTCCCTTCTGGTGTTGAACTTGGGCGAAAGCATCTGGGACAGCACCAGCCCATGTCCGCCATGGATCAGGATCATATCAAAGCCGCAGTCCAGCGCCGCCTCTGCCGCATCGGCATAGCTGGCTGCAATTCGCTCCATCACCGGTTTTGTCAGCTTGGGATAACGCTTTCCGTGCCCATTGACCGTATAGGATACCAGATTGCCGTCGTCGTCATAGCCGTGATACTCAAACGCCAGCAGCTCCAGGGAGATTTTTGCTCCGTAATAGTGCACCGCATCGGTGAGCTGCCGCCACATCCGATGGTTCTTCTGTGGGAAGATGTTTTCATGGGCGTGAACGTCGTCGTTGGGACGATAAATGTCCATGTTCTGCGCGGAAAATGTAATATTGGCGCTGCCGCCCTTGGCTTTGTTTGCGTAGTAGGCAATGACCGCTTCGTTGGGGTACTCCTCCAGTCCCGCCAGCAGATGGGTGCCTGCCGGTGCCGACCAGATTCGATTTTTAAAGGTCACACCCCCGATGGTAATGGGGGAGAACAGATGGGGATATTTCAGTTTCATGTCCGCTGCCTCCGTTTTTTCTCTATCATAGCACGTTTGGGCCAAAAGGTACAGGAAG
>CAJKNS010000032.1 GCA_905201305.1 uncultured Eubacteriales bacterium | reverse complement strand
CCAGCGGCTTGATTCGGTTTTCCCTGCCCTTCCTTGCCTCCAGCATTTTGCAGACGCTGTATTCCACGGTGGATACGATTATTGTCGGGCAGTTCTGCGGCTCGGCGGGTCTGGCGGCGGTGAACAACGTGTCCTATATCTGCAATGCTGCCAGCAACATCGGTCTGGGCGCCAGCGCAGGCTCCGCAGTGCTGATTGCCCAGTATTGCGGCGCAAAGAATGAGGAGGGCGTCCACCGAACGGTGGGAACGGCGCTGTCCATCAGTGCGATTATGGCAGTGGTGATTTCAGTGATTGTCTGCTGCTTCATCGGTCCCATTCTGAGTCTGGTGAATATGCCGGCGGAAGCACAGGGCGAAGCGAGGAATTATCTGATGATTCGCGCGGTATGCTTCCTGATTTCCTTCTTCTATAGCTCCATTACCTCGTTCCTTCGGGGCATGGGGGATTCCAAGCGACCCCTATACTTCTCAGCGGTGGCGTCCGTTGCCAATGTATTTTTGGATTTGCTGTTTGTAGCGGGCATGAACATGGGCGCAGGCGGCGCGGCAATTGCCACGGAGATCTCGGAACTGATTTCTCTGGTCTGGGCGTTTATGTATCTCAAAAAGCATCAGCCGGGCATGCTGACCCTGAAGCCGCAGCAGTATAAAATCCATGGTCCTACAGCAAAAACCGTGCTGAAAATCGGTATTCCCTCTTCGTTCCAGTACCTGTTTATTGATTTGAGCTTTGTGTTTGTAAATTCCATCATCAACAGCTATGGCGTGATCGCGGCATCGGCAGTGGCGGTGGGCAGCAAGGTGGTGAACCTGAGCCAGACTGGCATTTCGGCACTGTCCACCGGCGTTGGCACCATGGCGGGGCAGAATATCGGCGCGGGCAAACCGGATCGGGCGGATAAAACTATTCGTGTGGGCGTCCGGTGTGCGCTGGTGGTGGCAATTGTGATGTTTGCCATTATCCAGACAATTCCGGGACCGCTGGTCAAGCTCTTCAACCGGGACCCTGCGGCGCTGGAGGAATCCATCCGCTGCCTGAGATATCTGTCCCTTATGGCGTTCCCTTCGGCGTTCTTCTTTATCTATGTGGCGATTGCAACGGCATCGGGCTTTACGGTGTTCTCCATGTTCTGCCATGTGCTGGACGGCGTTGTGGTTCGGATTGCCCTGAGCCTGCTGCTGACCAAGGTGTTTGGCATGGGGCTGGTGGGCGTTTATCCATGGGTCTTGCGCCCACCCTGTCGGCAATTTTTGCAGGCGCTTATTTCTACAGCGGCGCATGGAAAAAGCGGAAGCTGTTGGAACAGACAAAATAAAAAGGATGCAGCAGATTTCATCCCTGAGGGTGAGATCTGCTGCATTTTTTCTGTTTAAAGGAGCCCGCTTTCTGCCATGGAAACATAGTCTTCATCGGCAACCACCACATGGTCCGCCAGGTATACGCCCACCAGATCCAGTGCATGGGAAACGGACTTTGTAGTGCGAACATCCTCCTGAGAGGGGACTGCAATGCCGCTGGTGTGATTATGCGCCAGCACCACGGAGGAGGCTTTCATACTCAGTGCGCATTCTACCACCTTGCGGATGCTGAGTCCGGCACTGTTGACACTGCCGGAGGACAGCTTGACGCAGCCTAATACCTTACACTTGGCATCCAGCCCCAGTAAATAGACCTCTTCCTGGGTGGCGCCGAAGAAAAACGGCACCAGATAGTCGCCGCATTTCTGGGTGGAATCCAGAATCTGCTGGCAGCAGCTGCGGGATAGCTGCTGCCGGCGGGCTGCGGCAGGGATCAGCTTAATCAGGGTGGCAGCGTTTTTGCTGAGCCCGCCGCGCTCCATCAGCTCCTCCGGCGTGGCGTCAAACACTGCTGCCAGAGAGCCGAAGGTGTCGAGAAGACGATGGGCAATGGGGTTGGTGTCCTGCCGGGGGATGGCATAGAACAAAACCAGCTCCAATAGATTGACATCGTGAATGGGGTCCATGCCGTGGGTTAAAAACTGATCCTTCAGCCGCTGTCGATGTCCGCTGTGGACCCCGGCGGCATCTTCGGATTTTGTCATGCCTTGGCACCATACTGACGGAGATATTCCTCCATCCGTGCCCGCATGGCGTCGTCAATGTAGACCTTGCCGTCGATGGGACGGTTGTGGAGAAAGTCGATGATCTGCCGGACGGTGACAATGGGATAGACAGCGATGCCATATTCCTCCCGCAGCTCGTCCAGCGCGGACTTTTCGCCGGTGCCCTTTTCCATCCGGTCCACGGAGACAAACAGTGCATTTATTTTCACCGGCGCAATGGTCTCAAACAGGGCGATGGTTTCCCGAACGGCAGTGCCGGCGGTGACAACATCCTCTACAATGGCGATCCGGTCTCCGTCTTTGATTTTTGCACCCACCAGATTGCCGCCTTCGCCATGGTCCTTCTTTTCCTTCCGGTTAAAGGCATAGGGATAATCCTCGCCATAGTTCCGGTACAGGCTGGCTGCTGCGGTGACCACCAGCGGAATGCCCTTATAGGCGGGACCGAACAGCACGTCTGCGCCGCCAGCCTCGCTTAAATGCTCATGGATGCAGGCTGCATAGTAGCTGCCCAGCGCATCTGCCTGCGCGCCGGTTTTATAGTTGCCGGTGTTGATGAAATAAGGGGTCTTTCTGCCGGACTTGGTGGTGAAATCCCCAAAGGTCAGCACGCCGGACCGGACCATAAATACGATAAACTCTTCCTGGTATGTCATGTTGTGTTCCTCCTTATGATTGGCTCAGGGCTTGCAGCGACCGCAGGGGCTATAGCCCTCTTGAATCAGCGTTTCCCGGGAGCCGGTATAGTCCTTACGATTTTCCGGATTCATGTCCGTTACACTGGAGCATTCCGGCAGATGAAATTTGTGGTTGTTGAGATTCAGCACATAGCTGGAAACTGCTTCTGAGGAAGGGGCGGCGGAATCGTCCAGCCGGCTCTCTCCGGTGGCATAGTCGATGGTGACACCGGGCTGAACGTTATAGCAGTAGACATGGAAGCGGATGGTGTCATCCTCCACGCTGGCGGCTTCCATTTCCACACCACGGGCGACCAGCTCACTGTCATGGAACTCCGGCGTGACCCGATAGAGCACGTGATGCCCTGTCTCCCGGATGTAATCTGCCACCTGATCCTCAAAGGGCAGCATGCCGTTTACATTGAGATATCGGGTACCGGTAATCAGATTGTGGTCATTGGCATTTTCGCCGGTGAGCTGAAACCCAATGAGATGGCAGCGATTATAGAGATTTTTCCCCTCTACGCAGTCGTATTGCGCCTGCTTCCAGCCGGAGGGATGGACGGAGCTGATGCTGCCCCGATCCTCGGTGGGCATCAGGTCCTGACCGATGTTGGCATAGCAGGCGCCGCAGCGACCCAACTGGTCCAAATCCGTATAGAATTCATAGGAGTCGGTGTTGAACTGGCTCTCGTCAAAGTCCGGCTGATTTCCGTTTAGCTCCACATAGGGACTGCCGCTGTATGCCGGAAGGTTTTCCAGGGTATAGCAGCCGGAATCCGATGCCTCGATGGCTGGGATTGCAGGGGTGTCGCCAACGCCTGCGGGCATGGTACAGCCGGAAAGCAGCGTCAGTAGTGCAAGAAGGCACAGTGTCCAGCGTTGGACTCCATGAGAAAACCGATTAGGTGAGCCCATGGACAGCCTCCTTCAGCGCGGCAACAAAGCCGGAAATATCCGCTTCGGTGGTGTCAAAGCAGGTGCTGACCCGAATGGAGCCGTCGATCAGCTGGGGATCCAGACCCATTGCCTCCAGCACATGGCTGCGGTGTCCTCGGGAACAGGCAGAGCCTGCGGAGACATAGACGCCCTGCTCCTGAAGATAGCCGATGAGCCCCTGAGAGCGGACCCCGGGAATTGCCAGAGAAAGAATATGGGGTGCCTGATGGCTGCCCAGAATTACAGCCTGAGGGACCTCCTTTGCCAGCAGTGTAAGGCACTGCTGCTTCCTTTGCTCCATGGTCCGGAGCTTTTCCGGCAGGTGTTCTCCGGCAGCCTCGCAGGCAGCGCCAAAGCCCAGAATCATCGGAACATTTTCGGTGCCGGAGCGCATGTTCTTTTCCTGCCCACCGCCATACATCACCGGGGGCAGATGGAGCTTCTTGTCCACATACACCGCGCCTGCGCCTTTGGGTCCCTGAATCTTATGGGAGCTGATGGAAATGAGATCCGCACCCAGAGACGACGCCCGAAACGGAATCTTACAAAAGCCCTGTACGGCGTCGGTATGGAAAATGGCGGTGGATTTCTGATGGGTAATTTTTGCAAGCCGGGCAATGTCGTTGACGGCGCCGGTTTCGTTGTTTACCATCATAATGGAAACCAGAATGGTATCCTTCCGCAGGGCGGCAGAAAGCTGCGCGGCAGAAATGGTGCCATCCTCACCGGGCTGGAGATAGGTGACGTCAAAGCCCTGGGCTTCCAATGCGCCAATGGGATGGAGAATGGCGTGGTGCTCTACCGCAGTGGTGATGATGTGGCGTCCCCGCTTGTGGTATTTCTGTGCAACGGAGAATACGGCGAAGTTGTCCCCCTCGGTGCCGCCGGAGGTGAAGAACAGCTGCTCGGGATTGCAGCCCAGAGTATGCGCCACCTGCTCTCTGGCGTGCTTGACGGCTTTTTCTGCCCGAAGTCCCCGCTGATGGACCGCGGAGGGATTGCCCCAGTTGTCGGTAAGCGCTTCCATAACGGCATCGACCGCCTGAGGGCAGGGCTTAGTGGTGGCAGCGTTATCAAGATAGATTTCCAATGAAGGACGCTCCTTTTTAAACTCCGGTTTCGCTGCGGACACCGGGACCCACGGAAACCACAATGCCCCGCCGCATATCCATGTCCGTTTTAATCACAAATACCGCATCCTCGGTTCCGGCAGGCACGGGAATTTCCCGGGTGACCATATTCTTTTCCTCGGGATACAGGGCGATCAGAAAGGTGTGCGCCTGGCCGTCAATGGGAACCTTTATGGTCTGACCGTTGGTGATGGGAGTGGGACCCTCCAGGGCATTGCATTCTGCGCGGCTCAGTCCTTCCAGCCGCGCAAGAAAGTCCTCGCGGGTCTGGTCCAAAATGCAAAAGTAGCTCAGCCCGAAGCCCATCAGGGCGCGCTGGCGATGAATAATCAGATGTCTCATGGTGTGCTCCTTCCGATACAATACAGATTATCTTCTATTGTACCACAGAATTCGGGTGGGAACAACAGAAATACAACCGGGACCTTGGTCAACTGCCAAAGTCCCGGTATTTTGCTGCAAGGTGAATCTGGTTACGATTCCAGCTCTGTTTTGAACTGGTAGCGGATCACATGCCGGTATTCGTCATTCCTCCGCAAAATGGGCTTCTGAAACTGCTCCAACGCCATGGCGTTGGGAAAGAACTGCCCCTCTAGACAAACGCCGGAACGGAAGCCATAGGGACGCTTTCCGTTGGGGGCGTCCACAAAGTTGCCGGAATACAGCTGCAAGCCGGGCAAATCGGTGGTTTCCTCCATCACAATTCCGGTGACGGGACTGGAAAGCCGGGCAACTATCTGGGGGCGTCCGTCATTTTTTAAAGCGTAGTTGTGGTCATAGCCGTTGCAGTTGCGAAGCTGCCGGTTTTGGGCAGCAAGATCATGTCCCACCGGCTTGGGCTGACGAAAATCAAAGGGCGTCCCGGCAACCGAAGCAATCACGCCGGTGGGCAGGGTGTTTTCGTCGTTTTCCGTATACTGGTCTGCGTCAATCCAAAGCAGCTGCCCCAGGGGGTCCTGTCCGCCGCTCAGGTCAAAATAGCAGTGGTTGGTGAGGCTTACCACGGTGTCCTGATCGGAAACTGCGGTAAAATCAATGTTCAGCGCCAAATCTGGCGTGAACGTAAATCGTACCGTCAGCCGGAGGTTGCCGGGATAGCCCTGATCGCCGTCCGGAGAAAAGAGGTGCATGTCCAGGGCGCTGCCGCAAATCTCCGGGGTAAACATCCGTTGGTGGAAGCCATGAAAGCCGCCGTGGGAATGGTTGGGACCGCTGTTGCATTCCAGCCGGTAGGTGGCTCCGTTCAGAGTAAACCATCCGCCGCCGATTCGATTGGCATGGCGTCCTACCGTTGCGCCGAAGTAAAACGTGCCGGTTTCATAGCCGATGGCATCCGGATAGCCCAGAATCACATCCGTAAGCTGACCGTTCCGGTCCGGCACCACCAGAGACTGCACCGTTGCGCCATAGTCCAGAATATCCACATAAGCCCCGGAGGGAACGGAAAGCCGATAACAGGTTACTGGAGTGCCGTCGGAAAGGGCGCCAAAGGGACGTGAAGTAATCATGGTGGAACCTCCTATTAAAATAAATTCTTTGCCCATTATACCAGCCATGCAGGCAAAGTCAAGGTTCCGAAATCCGCAGGGTCAGGATGATTTCATCCGGAGTATCCTGGCGCTGAATTTGTGCCGGAACCCCTGCTACCCGCAGAAGCGCGGCGTCTCTTGCCACCCGTTCCAGTACCAGCCGGGTTTCCCTGCGGCGATAGCGGGCAGGACCGGAAATGGCGCTTTGGGCTTCCAGTGTGTCGATGTAGCGCGATGTCTGGGCAACGCTGAAATTGCGCCGGGACAGCTCCTCAATGACCGCCAGCCGCTGGTCCTCCCCATGGACCCGCAGCAGCTCCCGGGCATGGCGCTCGGACAGATTGTGCTCCATCAGGGCAGAGCGGACCTTTGGCGTATGCTGCAGCAGCCGAAGCTTATTGGCAATGGCAGACTGCGAGCGTCCCAGCCGCTTTGCTGCCTGTGCCTGGGTTAAGCCGCTGTGCATCAAATACGCCTGAAGGTACTCCGCCTCCTGAAAGTAGAGAAGGTCCTCCCGCTGTAAATTCTCGGTGAGCGCAATCAGCTCTGCATCTACCGAGTCCACGCTGAGCAGCAGGCAGGGGACTTCCCCAAGTCCCGCCATCCTTGCTGCCATCAGCCGCCGATTTCCGGATACCACCAGATAACCGTCGCCGTTTTTTCGGACGGTCAGAGGCTGGAGAATTCCCACTTCTCCAATGCTTGCCGCCAGCTCCTGCAAAAGTGCAGTGGGCTTTCCCCTGCCCGCCTGCCCCAGATGCAAAAGATGCACCGGCAAATACAGCACCCGACCTTCCGGACTGATTCCGTAAGCCATATGGTATTCCTCCCCAAAGCCGTCCTCCCCGACGACT
Source organism: uncultured Eubacteriales bacterium (assembly GCA_905201305.1). Taxonomy (GTDB): domain Bacteria; phylum Bacillota; class Clostridia; order Oscillospirales; family Oscillospiraceae; genus HGM13006. The sequence continues at coordinate 6,661 of CAJKNS010000032.1, read as the reverse complement.
TTTGATATCCATATTATAGCATTTCTAGAAAAATATGCTACTATAATTTGTCGAAATTGGGAACGGGTTCCAGAAAAATGTGGTCCTCCCGAAGGAGAACCACAAGATGTTGCGTATTATTGCGCAGAGCGAAGTCTTTTGGAATTTGGCAGCAGGAAGCCTTGTGATTTTGCCGGAAGATACTGCCTGGAGCAGCGAAAATCCTGTGAAAAACGTATCTTGCAATTTTACGGAAAAAACCTTAAACTATTGGCTCGTTCAGAGAGGTGAAACGTATGAAAAAAACAACTGCCAAGGATCTTACCACCGGCAGCCCCACCCGGCTGATCCTGGGCTTTTTCTTCCCGCTGGTGCTGGGGCTGTTATTCCAGCAGTTTTACAGCATGGTGGATACGGTGATCGTGGGCAAGGTGCTGGGGGTCAATGCGTTGGCTGGCGTGGGCTCCACGGGCTCCGTGAATTTTCTGGTGCTGGGCTTCTGCATCGGCGTGTGCACCGGCTTTGCCATTCCTGTGGCGCAGAAGTTCGGAGAAAAGGACGATGAGGGGCTACGGCGCTATGTGGGCAATATGCTTTGGATTTGTGTTGGTTTTGCCGTGGTGCTGACGGTATTGACCGTGGTTTTGTGCAAAAACATCCTGATTTGGACCAATACCCCGGATGAGGTGTTTCAGGAGGCATATGATTATATTGTAATTATCTTCTGGGGCATTCCGGTGACGATCCTCTACAATACCCTTTCCGGCATCATCCGTTCTCTGGGGGATTCCAAAACGCCGCTGTATTTTCTGGTGTTCTCCAGTCTTTTAAATGTGGCGCTGGATTTGCTGCTGATTCTGGTAATTCCCATGGGAGTAGCCGGAGCGGCATGGGCAACGGTGATTTCCCAGTTGGTTTCCGGTCTGCTTTGTTTGCTGTTTATGGCAAAGCGGTTCCCAATTCTGCACCTGAGTCGGGAGGATCTCCGATTCCGGGGCAGCTATGCAGGGCGGCTTTGTGCCATGGGCATTCCCATGGGCTTGCAGTATTCCATCACCGCCATTGGCTGCCTGATTCTTCAGGCGGCAGTGAATACCCTGGGTGCGGTGAGCATTGCTGCCATGACAGCCGGAGGCAAGGTTGGCAATCTGATGTGCTGCCCGCTGGATGCCATGGGCTCCACCATGGCGACTTATGGCGGTCAGAACCTGGGCGCAGGGCGGCTGGACCGGATTCACAAGGGGATGAAAAGCTGTCTGGTGATGGGCTGCATCTATTCCGTGCTGGCATTTATCGTCCTGTGGTTCTTTGGACGGGAGCTTTCCCTGCTGTTTTTGGACAAGGGTGAGACGGAAATTCTGGACGGCGCCCGAGAGTTCCTGGTGCTGAATTCGGCGTTTTATATCCCTCTGGCGTTTGTGAACATTGTCCGGTTTATGATTCAGGGCGTCGGTTTTTCCAAGCTGGCGCTGTTTGCGGGCGTGTTTGAAATGATTGCCCGAAGTGCAGTGAGTCTGCTGCTGGTGCCGGTGTTCGGCTATGCGGCAGTGTGTTTGGCAAGCCCGGCAGCGTGGATTTTGGCGGACTGCTTCCTGATTCCGGCGTATTTCTACGCCATGCGAACGCTGAAGAAAGCCATGCCGGATGCGGTAGCAGCATAAATTCCGAAACCATACGAAAAAATGGGCGCACTGCAACAGAAATTGCAGTGCGCCCAAAAGCGTACAAAAGCAAAATACCCGGAGGAATTTCCTCCGGGTAAATTTGTTACATAGGACCGCCGCCGCCCATCTGAGGGGGCGTCCACATTTCGTCGTCTTCATGAACCGTGATGTTGTTGTCCTTGGCGAACTTCAGCATCTGCTTCTTTGCCTTATCCCAGGAGCCCTTTTCCTTGCTCTCCAGTGCTTCCTTGGTGACGGGCATACCGTCGGTGCCGCCGCCAGGACCGCCAGCGCCGCCCTTGGTTTTAATGAGCATAACCTCAGAGGGGATTTTCTTAAACAGTTTCTTCTGCATGGTGGGCTGGAAGGTGATAGTGGTGATCTGATCGGCACGGATGTTCATAGTCATTGCCTGCTTGTCAGCCATGCGCAGCACGAATTCTGTTTTATCAAACAGAATATCCGCCTTTGGCATATAGATTCCTCCATTTCAATTCACAAATATTCCCCGGCATCCAAAGCTACCGCTGGGGATGCCACTTCATACTAAGAATATACCATTTGGTGATGTTTGTCAAACACCGCTTTGTGTGGTGCGGGTAGATTTGTAGCATTGTAACAATCGGAAATCTGCTAAATTGTTAAAAAAGTTGTGCACGCTCATAACTCCCAGGAATGCCGCATAGCTTTTCCGCATTTTATTTTCTAAATACCGCCCGGTATAATGAAAAACGTGAAGCGAATATAAGAAAGGAGCGTACCTATGTCATTCCTGAAATTCAACACAGAACAGCTGGTAGGCCGCTTTGAGGATCGCAGAGACGTCAAGAATCTGGCAGGCAAATATGTGATGAGTCTGCTGCTCAAGAAGGAGCCCACGATTCTTGCGGAGCTCTGGTCCGGACGGGAGGATATCTCTCTGGGCGTCAACGGTGGCTATTATGCAGGGCGTAAGGCGCTGGAGGACTATTATGCCTCCATTGATGCCGCAACCCGCCAGAAGGCGCAGGTGGTCAAGTCTGTCTTCCCTGAGGATTTGGGGGAGTATTCCGATGAAAAGCTCTATGGTCGCGGTCCCATGGAGATTCGTTCTCTGGACAATGCTATCATTGAGGTGGCAGACGATGGCGCAACGGCAAAGGGCTTTTTCTATGTGTTTGGACTGGTGACCGATATCACTACCCGGGGCCCCATCTCCAACTGGGTGCTGGGCAGCATCTGCTTTGACTTCATCCGGGAGAACGATCAGTGGAAAATCTGGCATGTTCTCTATCTGGAGGATGTGGATACTCCTGCCGGCAAGAAGTGGGGCAATCCGGACGCCATCAAGGAGTTCCCTGAGATGCCCGGGTTTGCAGCCATGAAGGACGCCGCACTGGCACAGCCCAATGTTCCCATGGAGCTTCGGGCACTGTATACCGGCTCTCGTCCCTTTGCAAAGCTGCCCAAGGTGCCAGAGCCCTATGACACCTTTGAACACACCTTCAGCTATGGAGCGGAGAGTCAGGAGGCGCTGAGATGAGCAAAAAACGGGTTTATTCTGAGGATGAGCGCGTCATCCGGATCTGGGACATTGAAACCGTAAAGGACCTGATGTCCCGCCGCCAGGTGATGCAGATGAACAATGAGCGCCGGGAAGAGCTGGACAAGCTCTGGGTCACCGAACCCAAGTATACGGCAACCGCATCCCTTGGCTCCAACTGGGGCTACTATGTGGGTATGGACGAGATTTCCCGCCACTATGTTGCCGACTATACCGCTGCCCTCCAGAAGGCGCTGGATGAAAAGTGTGCAGCGAACACTGCCATTGAGAATATCCGGGACAACTTTGGCTATGGCGACTTGATCGCCCACCATGTTTCCACCCCCTGCGTGGTGCTGGCGGACGACGGGAGAACTGCCAAGGGCGTATGGTATTCTCTGGGTGTGGAATGCACCGGCAATCCCGACGGCTCCTGCAAGGCGATGTGGTATCCGGAGCGGGTCTGCGCGGACTTTGTAAAGGAAAGCAGCGGCGAGTGGAAGATCTGGCATGTGCTGGTGTCTAACGACGTGACCTATGAGGCAGGCACCAACCTGGGCGATGTGGAGACATTTACCGGCAAGCCCGGTCTTGCACAGCAGCAGTTTGGCGAGCCCACTATGCCCTACGTGGTCCATAACCCCGATTACGGCTGGTCCGATGCCTATCCTACCGTGCCGCCGGTGGCATATGAAACCTACGATCCCGAGAAGAGCTTTGGCGCCGAGGGGCGTCCTCAGTGGCACAAGGGGCATCCCAACTACAGAAAGGAGTATCAGGGCAAATGAAAACACATCTGACGCTTTCTCAGCGCATTCACAACGCTGAGGGTATGCAGGCGGCGGAGTATCTCCATGCCCGCCACACCTATCTCCATGCCACCTCCTACTGCAAAGAGGAATGGGGCGAGTTCTGGGATACCAGCGAGGAGGCATCCTGGGGTCATCTGTTCGGTGTCATGTGCGGCTTTGACGAGATCTGGTATAACAGCGTTTCCAACTATGATCCTGACGGCTTCCGTGGCTATATCAATCTGGTGAAGCAGCATCCCGAGATTTCCTGGTTTGACGCCCGTTCCATCCGGGAAATCTCCATGCATACGCTGGCAACGGATATTATTGAAGCAGCAGACGACGGAAAGACCGTTCGCGCTTCGTTCCTGACCCCCGGCGTACTGGTGTTCGCGCTGAACGCCAACCATCATTACCGTGGTCTAACCCTGTGGGAGCGCTATGGCTCTGACTTTATTTACGATGAGGATTCCGGCGAGTGGCTGTATCTCCATGAGCAGGTTTGCCCGGATATGGGCGGTCCTATGGATGTCTGCAACCCCGGTATGGATGCTTATAATAAGCTCATGGGCATTGGCGGCGGCGCCGGTGGTCCCGGACCCGGTCCTGGTCCCGGCGCAGGCGGACCTCCTCAGGGTATGGGCGGCGCACCCGGTGCAGGGGGACCTCCTCCTCAGGGTATGGGCGGCGCACCCGGCGCAGGGGGACCTCCTCCTCAGGGTATGGGTGGCGCGCCCGGTGCAGGTGGACCTCCTCAGGGTGGAGCACCTCATGGTGACGGCAATGCGCAGGTTCCCGGTATGGTGGTGAAGGAAAAGGGCGCAACCCGCGGTGCAACCTCCGCAGGCGGCGCAAAGGGCGAGGTACACGTTAAAGTGCCCGGTCCCATCCACTACAACTATACCCCCATTATGCATGTGCAGAATACCGTGCCGTGGCCGGAACCCTACAAGACCATGGATCGGGAGAACACCTATCGCATTTATGAGACGCCGAAGGTGGATTAAGCTTAAAAATGTACCGGTCAGGAGTTCCTGACCGGTATTTTTGTACGAAAAAGAAGTGATTAAGATAAGTGATAGGTACAGCGGTATCGTTTACATGGAATCCCATCGTATGCAGCCTGAAACGCTTCCACTTCAAAACCGCAGCGCTCATAAAATGTGACTGCATCATCGTCAGTTTCGGCATACAATTCCGCATAGCACCCGATTGCCGCAGCGTATTGAACCAGTTTCTTCCCGATATGCCGGTGCTGGTGGGTGTGCTCCACTGCAATGCCGACAATTTCTGCGGTGCTTGGGGCTTTGGCTTGCAGTACAATGACACCAAGTAGAGTGCTGTTTTCATAAAATACATAGATTGCGGTGCTTGAATCGTCCAGATAGAAGCGTGCTTTTTCCGCAAACTTTTCATAAGAGGGCGCATACATGCACTGCGAATAGATTTCGTACACCGCTGGCGACAGAACGTTTTGTTTCATATCATGGATCATGGGTTACCTCATAAATTGAGAGGGAAGCAGCGTTCTGCCGCTTCCCTCTTTGTGCATTTCTTTAAATCTGATTGGCAGCGCCAAAGGCGGTGGTGACAGCAAAGTGGACATTGCCCACCCGGAAGCAGTCGCCAACAAAATCGGTGCGGTCCGCTGCGCCATAGAGCGCCTGGCAGCCCTCGGTGTTGGGACGTGCGCCGGTGCACATAATTACGCAGTCGCAGTCGATGCGCTTTTCCTTGCCTTCGAAGTTTACATAATTAACGCCGGTGTCATCGATGGACTGATACTTCTGGATGCCCTTGACCCAGTAGAAGTTGTCCAGCTTCAGCCATGCATCCTCCAGCATGGTGACATAGTGGGCGTGGGGCGCGTCGGAAGCCAGAGACTTCTGACGGCAGAGTACCGTGACCTTATGTCCCTTTTCCGCCAGATCCATGGCGGTTTCTACGCCGGTTTCGCTGCCGCCAATGACTACAATGTTGTGGGGCAGCTCGTCCTCGTGACCAAAGACATCCATGCAGGTGAGCACCTTGGGGGACTCAGCGCCGGGGATATTTGCCTTGGTGAACACGGGACCGATGGCAACAATTACATGATCGTAATGCTCCTGCGCCAGCAGTTCCTTTGTGGCTTCGGTATTGAGCTTGATGTCAACGCCCTTCTTGTAGCACTGCCGCGCCAGGAAATCCTTAAAGTCCTGAAGGGGCCACTTGAAGGAGGCGAAGTCCGTATGAATCAGCTGACCGCCCAGCTTGGCTTCCTTCTCATACAGGGTGACCTGATGGCCGCGATCCCGGAGGGTCATGGCAGCATACATACCGGCAGGTCCGCCGCCGACTACGGCAACCTTCTTCTCCTTTTCCACAGGGGCGATCATCCGGTCAATCTTATCCTCCAGACCGATCAGCGGGTTCACGGAGCAGAAGGAGCGGAACTTATCGGTGTCGTTGGGTACGTGGCATTTGTTGCAGCGGACACAGGGGGTGATATCCTCACCTCTGCCCTCATAGAGCTTCTTGCCGTATTCGCTGTCGCAGATCCAGCTTCTTGCCATGCAGACCAGATCCGCCTGCTCGTTGGCAATGACGGATTCGCAGAGATCGGCATCGTGGAGACCGGCAGTGGCGCCGATCAGCAGCTTGGCACCCCGGCGATGGCAATCCTGGGTGACAGCGGTGGTAACGGCTTCGTTGGGCCAGCGGGTGGC